>JAHFKB010000034.1 GCA_023245565.1 archaeon | reverse complement strand
TTAACCTTATCTAAAGTTGATTGTATTTCTTGTTGATTATAAGAAGTTAGATTTTGCTCACCTAATTTTGTTTGTATATCATTAATATCTCCACTTAAATCTTGAACATCATATAAATATCTAATGGCCTTTTCTCTTATAAAAACTAATAGAAAAACCAAAGCTATAGTAAATAAAATTTCTAAACTTATACTAAATAATAATTTTTTATTCAACATTATTTTTTCTTAAAGTATTCTTTTATTAATTTTATTGCACAATTATTATAATTGTCTAATTTTTTAGCATTTTTTATAACTACAGGCTTAATGTAAAGTTGTGGAAGTCCTGGTGCTGCTCCGCCAACACTAGGAATAGGAGAATCAAATCCTTGACCAATTTTAGAACAACTC
Organism: archaeon; assembly: GCA_023245565.1. Taxonomy (GTDB): domain Archaea; phylum Nanobdellota; class Nanobdellia; order SCGC-AAA011-G17; family GW2011-AR18; genus JACPCE01. Next base: position 10,137 of record JAHFKB010000034.1, on the reverse strand, counting down.
ACAACATCATTAACTTCTAAATTTAAATAATCTCCAGCAAGGGTGATTCCAATCTTATCAAAATCATTAAGTTTTTTTGGACCAAATAATATAAAATCACCACCAGGATTTTTTAATTTACCATTCATAAATTCAAATAATAATGCATCAACACCATCATCAAAATTTTTATCAATTAAAGGTTTTAAAAGATTCATATATTCCTCATCTGATGGACTATCTTTTGTAATCTTATTATAATTACCATTGCATTCATCATCACCATCAAACCTCTTAGTTTCACACCATTCCCAATGATCCTTTGCATAATAAATCCTTAAATTTTTCATACTTAAATCTACATCTATTATAACAGCATTTGTATAAATGTTTTCTCCATTTTTATTTTTAGAAACAGAATTATCTGGATTTTCTTGAACTTGGGTTGTTGTTTCATCTATTTTTGTTGTATTATCTCCGGTAGATTCCTTATTATCTTCATTTGTATTTATAATAACTTTATTTTTCTTTTCATCGTCTCTAAAAGGAACTCCTAAAAAATCCCTTCTTGCTGATGCAATTTCTTTATAACCAATAGCTTCAGAATAAAGTGCTTCAGCTTTCAAGTTGAAATCAAAACCTTTTTCTTGTAAATCTTTATATCTATAAGTTTCACTTTCATGTATAGTATTTATAATTAAAAAGTCACCATATTCTTTTTTTATTAATTCTAAAAATTCAGAAGTTTTTACTATTTTTTCAGATTTTATATTACAGCAATAACTTAATCCTTTTCCACAGCAAAATTTATCTTTATCACATCTTGTTTCTTTACTTTTACAACCATATTTGCCTGCTAATTCTTCATATTTTCCATCTTGGCAGCCAAAACCATCACTTCCAAAGTCTATATCACAAAGTTTTCTACAGCAATAAATTCCACTAACATCACCACAACAATTTTTTTTATTACAACTAGCAGCAGGAGCACAACTAAATCCTTTATCACTTAATTCAGTCCTACTACCTTTTTCACAGCTATAATCTTTAGTGTTATCAGTTGTTCCACATAAAAAAGTATCTTCAGCATAAACACTTAGAGTTAAAATTAATAAAAGTCCTACAAAAATAATTAATAATTTTTCCCTCATTTCTTGCCTTTAGCTTTATTTACTATACTTCTTATTGATTGTAATATCTGATCTCTTTTATCATTTAAACTTTGTAAAATAATTTTACCAGTACTTGGATCTATAATTCCAGTACTAGCCTTTTTCTTTAATTTTTCTTTTAATTCATTATTAATATTTAAATCATCTATTTTTACAGATTTAACATCTAACCAGCAATCTCCTCTATCTTTACCAGTCTTATCTTTTCTACAACTTCCAACACTACTCCATCTTCCAATTTCTTGTGTTGGTTCATTAACACTACAAACTCTAACAATTCCTCTGCTAAATAAATTTGTTTCTATAATACCAGAAGTTAAAGCTCCAGTTCCTAAAGCTCCAACTTGAGGTGTTAATAAATTACCTGGACCAGCACCATAAGCTGCTTGTGAAACACCTAAAGCTCCTAATTTAGCTGCAGAATAATCTTGAGATTGTTGAGGATCAGAAGTACATTCAGCTGCTGAACTTATAGTTTTGCCAGCTTCTTGTTTTGTTACTACATCTTTTAATTCATTTAATGCAAAAGAAGTACTTACTCTTCCAAATCCGCATTGTCTTACTCCATTAATATCTACACAAATTTGATTATATCCTTTTTTTCCAACTTTCTGAACAGCTTGTTGTGAAAATTTTCCAGCATCTATTCTAGAAACTGTTTGTGAAAAGTCTCCTGGATTTGTTACATATAATGCAGGATATCCTCTCTCTTGATTTACTAAATAAACAGAATAAACTATTGGCTGTTGTATTCCTTGTTGTCCGCCTTCTGAAAATAATGTTTGAGGTTGTGAATAAACTCCCTGGAAATTTCCAGTACCAGCATAAATATGATAAAATACATTGTACAATGAAAGTTCTTCAGTTCCTATTGGTGCAGTTACAACTCCAGCAGAAGAACCAGGTGATGCATAAATATCTTCACTAAAGAAAGCAGTAAATTGTGGAGGATTTTCTGGCTCTGTTAATTGATCTAATATTTTTCCTACAGAAGGTAATTTTCCATTTACACTTAATCTGCAAATTTGTGATCCTATTTCTTCTGTTGATTGTGATAAAAATTGTGCAGTATAAGTTGTTTTATATTCTTCTGTAAATACTTTTACACTATTTCCTACATTTTCTAAACTACTTTGGAATCTTAAATATTCTCCTCCACCTTGTGGTGCTCCTCCTAATTTATTTACAGCCCAGTCAACTACTCCACCACTAATACTAAGTAAACTATAAGCTTCTTTCCAAACAACTTCACAAATTCCAACAGATCTTATATAATCACAAAATCCAACATTCTTTCCTTGTTTTAAATTAATTTCTAAACAACTTGCATATCCTTCTAAAACACTTTTAATTGCTTTTAATCCAGCACTAATTCCTGTTAAACAAACAGGTACAGCAACTCCTTGTTTAAAATTAGGAGCACATAATAATACAGATCCAATTAATCCAGATTGTATAACATTTCTAGGCGCAACTCTTCCCCCTAAATTACATCTTGAACTAGGACACATTACAGGATCACAAAAATTAAACATTATTTTACAATCTTGCGGATCCATTACATCTATACATTTTGGTTGTATCAAACTATCTAATACTTCTACAGATTTTAAATCACATGAAATTGAAATACCACCATCAACAGTGCCAACTCTCTCATCTTGTCTTGCAGTTCCAGGTTGATTTTTTGTGCATTTTTTTAATCTATTTCCAATTGACATAGCTTGTTTTTTCTTTTCAGATGAAGCTTCAGGAACAGTGTCATCTCCACCAGTTGCATATTCATCATCTCCTCCGCCACACTCAACTAAACCATTAGAACCAACATTCATAACAACAACTTTACTTATAGCACCAGTTCCTTTGTATCTTTCTCTAACTATTGCATATTCACCTTTATTTGTAGGATAACAATAAGGTAATCCATCATCTCCATATCTTGCATATAATTTTGCCCCATAAGCATATGCATTATTAATTGTTCTTCCAGTTGCATCAGTAAATGAAGTAGAATAATAAAATTTAGGTACACAATAATTTATACTTGGTCCAGGATTACTCATTTCTCCACCAATATTTTCACAAGCAAGTTTTGATGCAGGAGTATTCATAGCAGTAATTACACTAGGATTAGATTCTAATTGAGAATAATATCTTTGATCAACAAATACTTGATTTCCTTTTTCATAAACAGGTTCTTTTTTTAACTGTCCAATTTGATGAGGTAAAATATCATTACCAAGTTTATCAACACATTTTCCACCACTAAAGCCACCCTTTATTTCTTTTTCACATATTTCTTGATGTGCTTTATTTAGATCTCCATTTTTACGTAAAATTTCATGATATTGACTCATACCTTTTACATCAATATTTTTTAAAGGGTCTGCAGGATTTCCACTTTCTCCTAAAACATTCCCACCCCAATCTCCAGGTTTATTATGATTTGGATCTATTTTTATTTCTTGAACTACAACATCATTTGGATTTTTCTTATTTCTAATACTTCGTTCTTTTAACATTATTTTCTGTAAGTCTTTTTCATCACTTGCATTCCACTTACTTCCAGGTTTAGAAGCATAATCTTTAGCATAATTATAATCATCTATTCTTCCAAGAATTCCAGCTTCATTTGAACTTTTATTATAAAATTCTCTATATTCTTTATTTAATGAATTATCTCCTTGAACTTTAGCATTTAATAAACAATCTCTATATTGTTTAACTACATCTTCTTGATTCATTCCAAGACTTGCAGCCTTGAATTTTTTAAAGTTTCCACATATTTTTTCTTCATCACTTGTAGCTAAATTAACATTTTCTAAATCATCAGCAGTCTTGCCTTTTATTTTATTATTTATTTCATCCATATATCTTTCAGTTTTATCAGTAAATGATTTTATTTCGCTAGAATAATGATTTAAGCATTCATCTATATTTCCAAATTTAGGATGATCTTTAGTTTGTCCTTGTCCAATTTCATTTTTACATTTAAGTTTAAAATGATCTGCAACACCAACTCTAGCAATATTTCTTGTTCCAGTAAAAGAATTTTTTATAGTTAAAACAGCAAATACTCCCAAACATATTTTTTTCAAAGTAGAAATATAACTATCTAATTTAGTTATTATTCCATCTAAATCACTAATTATTTTTCTTGTAGAATCTATTTGTGATTGTAATTCATCAGGTGTCCATTTAAATGGTCTAGGATCAATAGGAATATGAACTTTAAAACTAGAAGTAGTATAAGCTCTTCCAGCACCAGGAATTACTGTAATATATGCTTCATTTTTTATATTAATATTAGAAAGTTGTATGCTTATTGAATTTGGAGTTCTTTTATATTGTCCATCTTTATCTTTTTCTGGGAAATCAATTTGTAAAGAATCAAGATCATTTAATTTTAAAGTTTTTTGAGTACCTTTTGATTTATATTCTGTAATATTTCCTTTCTTAATTTCTTCATATAATCTTAGAGTTATAGACGAAGAAAGAACATTTTCAATTTTCCAAGTAAAATTTTTACCTTTTTCTTTATCATCAATTACATTCCATTCATTTAAAAAATCTCCCAGTCTATAAGTTTTTACTTGATTATTAAAACCATCTTTAATTTTTAAATCAATTGAAGGTCTGTCATCACCAGCACTTATTACTCTTTTTAATTTAATAGAAATTGCTTCATCATCTAAATAATCATCTCCACCAATAGCCCCTAAACCTCCAAATTCTTCAGCTTCATCTCCAACTAAAGAACCATAATACAATGCAAGTTCTTTCATATCAGATTGGAATTCATCACATGCTGTTTTATCACTAGGATTTGGAGTCAAACTTTTTTTCTTAGCATCTTGAACTTTTGTACAAGGAACAAATTCAATTAATTCTTGTTCATAAATATCTTTCAAATCTCTTTTAGATTTTTTTGCTTGTTCTGAATTAGGATAATCTGTAATTAATTGTTTATATTTTTTTACAGCTTCACATGCTAAATCACCAGAAAGAACATTAGCACCAACACCACCATTACAATATTTATTTTCTAAAAATCCAGCTGAAGTAGAAGTTATAATTTTATAACTATATTTTAAACCATTTCCTTCATCATAAATAATAACTTTTCTTTTTAATGTTTTAACTTGTGAACTAATTTGATTTTCTAATTCAACAACATGAACTGCTGTATAAACATTTATGGCTTGTGTTCCTAAATTTTCAATAAATTTAACTTGTTGAGAATTTAAATTAAATTCTTTAGTTAAATCAATAATAATTTGAGGATCTTTAGGATTAACTAATTGTTTATCAGTAACTTTAGCAGATTTAACTCTCCAGTCTGAACTAGGATAAAGTTTATTTCCAACAGCAATTTTTCTATTAATTGTTTTTCCACTTACTCTATATTCAATTTCTGCTTTTTCTCCAGGAACTGCAATACCTTCTAATCTTATTTGAAATAAATCATTTAATGGATTTCCAGTATAACCAAAAGAAATTGGCCCAGATAATTGATTATTTTTACTTAAAGTAATAGTTGTTCTAGGAGTTAATCCTGTTGTTGCAGGACTTGTAGGATTAGGAGTGTATAATGAAATTGGAAATAAATTTTTATTATAAACTTGCAACGTAACACTATCACTGCTTATTTTTACAGCCCTAACATAACCTCTTCCACTAAAGAAAGAATATTTATCTTTATTCTTCATAAATTCAACTTCATCTAGATATTGTTCTAAATTAACATCTTGTTCAGAAATTCCAAATAACCCTGCATCTTGTAATTTCAAATAAATTCTAGAATTTAAATCTACAACAACATTATTATCAGGAGGAGTCATATTTTCATTTTCTAATTTTTTCAAATAAATAACTAAATATCCTAAGTTAGATAATGAAACACCAGTTGTAGGTCTAATCCAATTAACAGATCTTACAAATTTAGAATTCAAAGTTGTTAAATTAGGAGTTATAATTAAAGATTCAATACCAGGAGTATTTGAAATTCCAGTTAATGGATCTTGTGCACTTGGCTCTCCGCCTAAAAAAGAAAATACATTTCCAGTTGTTGTTCCTCTAAGATATACAAACACAGGAACATCTTGTTGTTCTAATAAAGATTGTCTTACTTGTTTAGGTTCATAATCTTTAACATTAACAATTATTGCTTCTCCTAAATATTGTTCAGGTCCAAAATTATTAAATCCAGTTCTTTCTCTAACTTCTTGTTGATAAGGTGTATTGTAAACATAACCACCCAAATTACCTCCGTAAAATGGATCTGATTGTGAACTTGCAGTAGGTATTGTTTGAGTACCAGGAGTAGGCAATTGTTCTACAGCAAAAACTAATGGCATACTAACTATTAAAAATATACAAATTATTGCGATCACATATCTTTTTTTATTCATATTCTTCCAATACTTGGTTCTTTAAACAATGGATGTTCTTTATTAGTTTCTAATCCTATTTGTATTTTTTGTAAGTCATCTATATTTGAAGGTATATCTGAAGATAATATATAAAGATTTAATGGATCTTCATTTCCTAATTGTTGTCTTGTAAATTCATGTTCAACACCAACAGCACCACCAGTTAATACAGTATCAAATTCCATAGCTTCTGTTTCAAAACTATTGCATGCTTTTTTTCCAGCAAAGAATTCAAATAAACCTAGATCCTTTGTATCAACACAAGTATCAATTTTTTCTTTTGGAATTGTTATCTTAAAACTGCTGCTATTTCTTAATAAATATGAATTTACCTTATATTTTCCAGGTAATAATTCTATTTCATTTTGATCAGGATAAATAAAATTTACTTGGTCTTCTGTATCTTCTCTAATAAATTGGAAATTAATTTGTTCACTTTCATAAGGTTCTCTTTCTTTTCCAGTAATTTTCTCTATAACATGTAAATTTACTTTTTTCTTATATAATTTTTCTAATTGAACTAAAACCATTCCAGGAACATCTTCATTAGATGAAAATAAAGTTTTTTGTACTTGTTTATATCCTTCTTTACTTCCTTGCAGAACTCCATTAAAACATAAAGGAACTTTAGCATTTAGTACAGCATTTCCATCTGAATTAAATGAAGAAATTCCTACAGGACAAGATGCTGGAAAACATTTAAAATTTAAATTTACATTATCTAAAGGAACTAAATCATTATTTTCATTAATAAAACCAGTAAATACACTTACATCTTTTTGTGGATATTTACAAATCTTAGATTCAGGATCTGGTAAATCTAATATTTCTCTTCTATTTAATCTAGGTTCATTATTATCAATAATAACTTCTGTTGCATATTGGAATACTAAACCTTTATCATCTCTTATAGTAATAAGTACAGGATATTTTATATCATAAACAAACCTATGGTGATTTAAACAAAAGAAAGAAGAAACTATTCCAGAAATATCTCCACCAGCTTTTTTTGATATTAAATCACTTTTTAATATTCCGCCCTCACTAGGATTAATTTCTACTAAAGTTGGCCAATTAGGTATATACATAAAATTAACATCTACATTTTCTTTATTATTTAAAGCATCAAATTCTAAATACTTAAATCTTTCATTAGATTTATAATTAGTATTCTTTACTTTCATAGCTGCAACATTTTCAAATAAAATATTTTTTAATCTCATTTCAACATCACTTTTTAACCAAGTTTTTTCAGAACATGATAAATCAGTTCCTGTAAATGGAACTTCTGGATCATAAGCAACTAAAGTATCAATAGTTTTATTTTCCAAGAAATAATCTTGATTTTCTCTTTGCATAATTTCTTTAGCAACATTAAATAATTTTCCTAAACCAGAATCAATATTTGCACTATGTTGAGTTAATGTAAAATTTGTATCTCCAATTTTTATATTTATAGGGAAATTAACAATTACTGATACTCTGCTATCTGCTAAAGTAACATCTGCTTTAGGAACACCATCAGCTGAAAATAAATAACCTTCTTTTTCAAAACTAGTTAAATTAAATATACAAGTACTAAATTCATTTTCAACATGTTTCTTTAATTCATCTTCAATATCATTAGTGCTTGGAACATTTAATTCTTGAATTCCATTTCCACTTTCTCTAAACCAAACAGCAGTTTTAAAATTTGAATCAGGAATTATTTCTAAACTTTTTCCTAAAGGAGTAAATGGAGTAGTAATATCATCATCTTTTAAATCTACATAACCACCTTGTAAACCAATTTGAGTTATACCTTCATTTGTAATTCCAGTTACACAACTATCTAAAAAATTTTGTATACCTTTTACTTGCTGAGGCACATTTACTCTTTCACTAGTTATTCCAGAAAACAAATCTGATAAAGAACCTTTTTTAATAGCCATAAACCCAATTAACACAGCAAGAATTACTAGCCCTATGATTATAAAAGCAGCAGCCTGACCCCTTTTTAGCATGTTTTTAAGTTAAATTCTTAGATATATAAAAGTACCGCTTAATAGCTCTAAATACTAGAATTTTAAGTTTTAATGACTATTTTACCCTCAGTAAAGTTTTTAAAAGGAATATTTATCCTAAATTAACATGGCAAAGAAAATTCATACTAAAAGACTGCGTTATATTCCAAGAGGAAATGAAAGAAACAGAGCTCCTAGATTAAAAACATTCCTTACAGAAGATGCTGCTAAAAAGTATGCTGAATCTTTAAAATTAAAAAATTATAAAGTTCAAAAAACTAATTTTGGTTTAGGTAGAAAATTCAAGATTGTTTTAGAATAATTTTCCTAAGAAAAAAGATATAAATTCTCAAATAAAATAGATATTAAGAGTTTAAGATCAAAAAGTGAAAATCATGAAGTAAGGATTGTAAAAATTCGTTAGAAGAAATTTTTACTTAAAAAAGATTTAGTAAGGGATTGGGGCCAACTATTAAAATATTTATAACTGTGATAACCAAACCAGTTATTACCATACCAATAAAAATTCCCCAAGAAGATTTATTATCTAATTTTTTATTTAATACTAAACCAGTAGCTATAATGCCTAACGCAGAATTAATTATTAATAAAGAACTTGCTCCATAAGAGTCTAAAGTAAAAATTAGAAATGGGCTAATCACACCTATTATTGTTGAAACTTTTAGAATTTCTTTCCAATCCATAATTTAATAAGAGTTAAACTTATATTTAAAATAGTATGTTCAATTTCTATGAAAGAAGACTTTATTAAAATAAAAGAATTTTTAGATAAAAATAATATAAAATATAAATTATACGAACATGAGCCAGTATTTACTAGTGAAGATGCAGCAAGAGTAAGAGGCGCAGACTTAAAACAAGGAGCTAAATCCATGATTATTAGAAGTGATGGTAAATTTTATGATTTTATATTAAGTGCAGCTAAAAAAATAGATTGGAATAAAGTTAAAAAGATTTTAAGTACAAAAAATGTTAGTTTTGCTACACCAGGAGAAGTTAAAGAAAATATTAATTGTGAAATAGGAAGTGTTCCACCATTTGGATCTTTATATAACTTAAAAACATATTGCGATCCATCTTTATTAGAAAATGAAGAAATAGAATTTAATGTAGGTTTACATACAATGTCTATAAGAATGAAATCAAAAGACTGGAGTAAATTAGTAAAACCAGAAGTTATTGATTTTTGTAAATAGAAATAATTAATAATAAACCAAAGGTATTAATTTTATGAAAATTAAATATTTATTAAATATATTTTTTAGAAAAGATATCCCAAATAAAAACCTTGAATTAATGGAAAGGTTTAATGTCAAAAATTTGTTTTTCAAGATAATTGATTATTCAATAAACAAGTGTTCAACAATAGCAAAAGAAAAGATTTATAGAACTGTTATATTATATAATGAAAAGTATAAAATTAAAGGTTTTGAAATCTAAATTTTTTTAACAGTTCCTTTTTCAATATCAACCTCAACTTTATCTCCCTCTTTAATTAATTTAGTTGCAACTTTAGTTCCAACAATACAA
>JAHFKB010000033.1 GCA_023245565.1 archaeon | reverse complement strand
AAGTATAAAATTAAAGGTTTTGAAATCTAAATTTTTTTAACAGTTCCTTTTTCAATATCAACCTCAACTTTATCTCCCTCTTTAATTAATTTAGTTGCAACTTTAGTTCCAACAATACAAGGAATTTTAAATTCTCTTGCAACAATAGCCGCATGACTTAATATTCCACCTTCATCTGTAATTATGGCTTTCATTTTCTTCATTATATTTGTCATACTAGGTTCAGTAGTATGTGCTACAAGAATATCCTTTCCAACAATGCCAATAATTTTTCCCTTAGAACTAAAAGCAACATTTCCCTTAATTATTTTATAATTTAAATTTTCTTCTTTAACTAATTTAATTTTTTTATTAATTAGTTTTATTTTACCATTCTTAAGAACTAAACTCCAAGATTTATTTTTTCTCAATAAAATTCTTTTATTTATTTCACCTTTAGATAAACTATCTTTTAATTCCTCTATAGTATGCAATCCTAATTCTTCAATGGAAATATTAAATTTTTTACTTAAATTTTCATAAAATTTATCCAAAGTTTCAAAAAAATCTTCTTTATTTCTAAAATATTCAATTGATTCTTTAACATTATTATCTATTTTCTTCTCAAATAAAAATTCTGCCTCTCTTCTAGCTAAATAATAATAAGTAAAATTCTTAATTAATTCATTTAATAATTTTTTATATTTATGTTCCTTTAATTCTTTTAATAATATTTCTTTTAATTCTCTTATCTTTAAGATATAATTTAATTTAAATTCTTGTTTTTCTATAAAATCAACAATTTTAACCCTAGTTTTCTCATCAGCAAAATAATCACCATCACTATTAATTACAAATTCACTGAATCCAATTCCAATTTCTTTTTTTAAACCATTAGCCCAAGCTAAAATCTTCAAATTACTTTCTAAAATAGTGCCATTAAAATTACCCAATAATATCCATTTATTCATAAATAATAAATTAATAATAAAGTATTTTAATCTATTTAACAATAATTTTATTATGAAAAAAGAAACAGCAATTTTCTCAGCAGGATGTTTTTGGGGTGTCCAAGCAATATTTGATCAAGTTCCCGGAGTAATAAATACAATTGTAGGTTATACTGGAGGAACTAATAAAATTAAACCCAATTATACATTAGTATGTACTGGATTAACAGGACATGCAGAAGCAATTAAAATAGAATTTGATCCTAAAAAAGTAACTTATAAAAAATTATTAAAAGTATTTTGGATGAATCATAATTCAACAACAGAAAATAGACAAGGCCCAGATGTTGGATCTCAATATAGATCTGGGATATTTTATACAAGTGAAAAACAAAAAGAAATAGCTATTAAATCTAAAGAAGAATACCAAAAAGAATTAAAAAATAAAATAATAACTGAAATTGTAAAAGCAACAGAATTTTATCCTGCTGAAGAATATCACCAAAAATATTATAAAACACATAATTTAGTATGCAATATAAAAACATGAAAATGCCAAAAACAGAAAAAGACTGGAAGGAAAAATTAAGTCTAGAACAATATAAAGTAATGAGAGAGAAAGGTACTGAAATTCCATTTACAGGAAAATTATTAAAAAATAAAGAAAAAGGAAATTATATCTGTGCTGCTTGTAATTCTATTTTGTTTTCTTCAGATACTAAATTTGATTCAGGAACTGGATGGCCAAGTTTTACAGAAGCAAATATGAAAAATATTGAATTATTAGAAGATAATAGCCACCTTATGCATAGGACTGAAGTTAGATGTAAAAAATGCAAAGCACATCTAGGTCATGTTTTTGATGATGGTCCCAGTGATAATGGAAAAAGATATTGTATTAATTCTTGTTCTCTAGAATTTAAAAAATCTAAGAAATAATATTTAAATATTTTATTAATCTAATAAAGTTTTCATAAAATCTTCTTGAAATGTAGCAAATGAATTTATTCCTTCAAGAATATTATTTTTAGCATCTATTTTTGATCCTGAATAATATTTAAAAGCAAGACCTGCGCCACGAACTGCATATTCAAAATGTTCAATCTCTACTCCTGTATGTATCTTTACCCAATAATATGCAGGCATTTTCTGACCTGAAATTTCTACATTTGTAATTTTTAAATAATTTACCAATTCAGGATGATTTTTTCTTAATTTTTCATCTAAAGTTCTAAATTCTTTATCAGCTAATAATTCAGATCCAATGTGAAATCCTAAAGATTTAAATAATTGATTTTCAGAATAAGGAATTTCAATTCCATAGCCATCTTTTACTTTTTTACTAATTTCCTCATTAATATGAAATTCTAAATAATTTATATTGTAATAATTATTTAGTCCTTTTAAAAATGCCTGAGCTAAAAGTCTATGCGTTGGCTTTGATTCAATTCCTCTATCTCCAAATTCATCAATAGCAGCTGAAAAAATACAAGCACCAACTTCCATACTTCTATCACCATAAAGTAGGCTTTCATCTTTATCTCTAAATAAATCTTTTTGACAAGCAAATTGAGAAGCTAGGTTTGCTACGCCAGCACCAAAAAAACAATTAAAGTGTACATATTTATTAATTATTTTAACTAAATCTGTATGATTAACTCTTTCAAGTGCTTCAGAAAATAATAAATTCCCTTTATAATTAGCAAGTATATTTTCTACATCATTTTTTTCTATTTGTGTATCTTCCATTTTAATATTATTACTTAATAGTAGTCTCTAAAAATAGGTATTAAATTATTGTAGTAATAAAAATAACTACGTTTATATATAAATAAATTTTATACAATTTATGAATCAAGAACTTAGAGATTTTGGACTTAGTGATAATGAAATTAAAATTTATTTAACTCTTTTAAGAATTGGTATAATGGGCCCAACAGAAATTTCAAAAAACACAGGATTTGCAAGACCCTACGTTTATGATATTTTACAAAGATTACAAGAAAAAGGAGTAGTCGGAACTATAATGAGAAATCAAAAACGTTCCTATATTGCAGTATCTCCACATCAGCTAGTTGAAGTAAGTAAACAAAAATTAGAAGCATTAGAAAATATAATAGATAAATTAGAAGCTCTTAAATCATCACCAAAGCAAGATGTACAAGTTGAATTACAAACAGGCAAATTTGTTTTTAGAACATTAATGAATGATATTCTCATTAGACTTAAAAAAGGTGATGAAGTTTTATTTTATGGCATAGATGATGATTTATTAATGGCCACAGATCCAAATATAAAAATTAGACTAGATTTATATCTAGCAAAAATAGTTAAAAATGGAATTACTGAAAGAATAATAGTAAAAGAAGGAAATAAAATATTACCACATGCAAAAACAACAACTTATAAATTTCTTCCAAAGGAAATAATAGGTAATCTTGCATTTGTAACTTATGCAGATAGATTAGCAATATTTATTTGGGGAGAACCCTATCATTTAATTTTTATTCATAATAAAAAAGTTGCTTTATCATATAGAAATCAATTTAATATAATTTGGGAAAAAGCTAAATATAAGAAATAATTAAAGTGGGCCCGACCAGATTCGAACTGGTGACCTCATCGACGTCAACGATGTGTCATACCACTAGACCACGAGCCCAAAATAAAATAGCAATCATAAAGAATTAAAAACTTTTTGAATCTAAACAATAATTAATTATGCTTATACAATCAGCAGCTAAATAAACTTTTTTTCCTAAAGAGATTTTTTTACCATATCTTAAAATAAAACTCTCATCATTTTTAGGTAATCCAACTTGATCTCCAATAACAAATAAAGAATTTTCATTTAATTTTAAATTATTTATTTCTTGTCCTTTTTCTTCTAGAACATAAATATCATTATCAACAGATAATTCTTTAATCACCTCTTGTAAACTTTTATTAAAAATTTCAAAACCAATATGCGTTCCTCCACTTAATACTTTTTTTAAAATTTCACCCCAAGTTTGTTCATCACATCTCACATCATGAATTTTACTTCCATCTACTCTAATATATTTTGGAGGATTTGGAGGCCCAGTTAATATAATATGAAAAATAACATCTTTTCTTAATGCATGTGAAAGAAAAAATGAAGATGTTAAACAATGTGCTACAATATCTAATCTTCCTGCATCTCTTAAATTTTTAAAATTTCCAGAGGTAGATCCTCCCCTTAAATATAATAAAAAGTTTCTCATAATTTACATAAAAGTGATAGCCTTATAAGTTTTTTCAATAAGTTTGGTTAATGGAAAAACAATGTAAAGAAATTTTAGATTCAGTTTTAGAATCCTATAAGAATAAAGGCATTGATCTTTCATATATTCCATCTATTGTTATTGAAAGAGTAGAAGAAAGTCCAGGCCTTGTTACTACGCAAATAGAAAATCCTCCAGGAAAATTAAAGAATCAAGAAGAGATAAGGATTAAATATATTATTGGAAAGTGTTTAGGAATAGAAGAAACAATGGAAGAAGTTATTGCTAGAAACCCATATCAAATTTCTAAATATATTAATAGAAATTTAAAAACCCTTTATGTAAATAGTTTTATTTTAGAAGAGTGTCCAGAAGAATTAGAAAATGCTATTCCTCATGATGTTTGGCATTTAATTGAAAGCGAACGTAAAGTTATTCATAGTGAACCACTCATTTTTGAAAGTACTGCAAATTATGCTTCTTTTATAGGAAGAAAAAATATTTCAGATAGAACTCATATTTTTCCTGATTTTAATAAATTTAAACATAAAAGATTATACAAAAATATTTCCTGGTATGCTTATGAAGCAGGTGCAGCTATAGTTACAGACATTGTTGAAAAAGAAGACGGTAATGATCAACTATCTAAACTTCTTGATCTTTTTGTAAGAAAAAAAATTGCAGAAAAATATGCACAAGCTCTTGAAAATTTTTTAAAATTACGAGTTCAATAATAGTTTCAGATGATCTATATTTAATTATCTGATTTATCTTCTTTATTCATTATCCAAATTTGGTTAACTAATATTTTATAATCAATTATACCTTCTCCACTAGTTAAAGAAACTAAAGGTTTAAGGTTAACTTTTTTCATACAACTTTCGTATTTTCTAATGAATTTAAAAATATCAAGGATAGCTATTTTATCAATATTCATATCATGATCAATATACAGTATAGAATAAACCATATTTGAACCAATAGAATATGCTTTAGCTTTTAAAACTTTAGAGATATTTTTAAATAAATCAGTAGAAGATGTGCTGTCGGTTTTATATTTTTTATTAAAAGCTTGATCTATAACACGTAAAACATATTTTATATTCCTTAATTCAATGTAATACGTATCATTAAATAATCTTTGAGAAAAATTTAAACTTTCTCTTTCTAAATATGAAATATATTCAGCTAAACCTTCAATATATAAATTAATAATAAAATTTGCTAACAATAATCTAAAATTTTCTTGATGTTTATTTAATAAAGATTTGGGGTATACAATTTTAAAAATTTGTGCTACATTAATTTGTGCTGATAGTTTTGCAAGATTTCCTGATTGTTTTTGAATTTGTTTTGATTTAAAGTCATGCCATAAATGTATTATTTCATGCTCCATGGCTTTTAATAATGTATCTTCAGGAAATAATTTACCAGTCATTTTCTGATCATAAAGAACAAATTTTCCATTAAAATGCATTATATTTCTGCCTTTTATAATTTCATAATCTGAAACCCAAGCATTTGCATGATCCCTCACTTTATCTTCTATTAAAAATGTAAGTTTAGGAAAATTTTTAGAAAATGAATTTGTTTTACAGAAATCAATTATTTTTTCTTTCAAATCTAAAAAATCTATTTTTTCTTTCGTTTTTAAATGTATTATAATTTCTCTACTATCAACATAAAAAGTTTCTTTTTTACCTAAAATAAAATCTAAAAACCCCATAATTATTAAGATAATTACCAATTATTAAACTTTTTTAAATTTACTAAAAAAAATAACATAAAAAGCTTTAAATATACTTAACCAATAATACAATAGTAAGAAAAATGAAGTGGATATATATTATATTAATTTTAATATCTTTAATTTTAGTTTCTTGTAGTAATCAAAAACCCATTCTAAATGATTCATGTAAATGTCCAATTTCTCAAGAAAATTCAGGAGAAGTAATAGGAAATGTAAATACACAAAATATTTCTCAAATAGAAGAAACTCAGTTAACAATATTGCAGCACAAAATAAATGCAGATAATAATATAATAGGTGAAGTAAAAAATATAGGAACAATTAAAGCTACTTATGTTAGAATAATTATAATATTATATGATTCTAACGGTGGAATAATTGATACTACGTTTGTTTATACAGATCCAATGGATTTAGATCCAGGAGACACAGCACCATTTAAATTTCCAATAGATAATAAAAATAAAGTTAGTAATTATAAATTAAAAATAACATCACTTTAAAAATAAAGTTATAATTCTTTAGAAAATAAAAAGCCTCAGGAGGGATTTGAACCCCCAACCACCGGTTTACAAAACCGGAGCTCTGCCGTTGAGCCACTGAGGCAAAATATAAGATAACAACTTTAAATGCTTTAAAAAGATTATTATTTAAGAATTTCTATTTATTTTTATTATTAACCTTAAAATAATAAGAAATAAATAAAGAATTAATCTTTTATCAATGCGGTTTTTATCGTGCAATTGATTATAGGGCTTACTTTTTTAACAGCGTTTTTTATATCTCTTTGTAAATTCCCATCCATTATTTCTTTCATAATTTGAGATCCAGTTTTATTTTTAACATATTCTGTCAAAAATTCTCTAGAAGCTTTTCTCAAACCTTGTAAACTTGTTTTATAAGTTAAAGTTCTAGTAATCATAATTGGTTTTATAGTAACAGTTTTACCATCCTTTGATTTATAAATAAAAGAATCATCTAATTTATTCTTACCTTTTCTAGTTATTCTCTTTAATTGTGCAACTTGTAATTGATAACCAGTTAATATAGTAAAAGCTTGTCCATTCTTAATCTCTTTAACTTGAAAATAAGCATTAAAATTTTGTTTTTTAGGATCTCTAGTTAACATAGTTAAATTAACTTCTACAACTCTACCTAAAGCTTGTTCAGTCTCTTCTACATAAGTTTCACCTATCTCTTGGTTATTAAATTCAGGACTAGCCATTATAGAGATCCATTTCTTTTTCTTCTTCTTTAGATCCTGTGCTTGTGTAGTTTTTGTAACCATTTTGATTTGAGTAAAGATTAACCTTTTAAAAACTTTCTATTTATCTCTTAATTAAGGAGTAAATCATTTTAAATTGTTATTTTAGCTTGATCTCTACTATAAGTCCAGTCAGCTGGAAGTATACCTTTTCTCTTATAATATTTAGTTAATCTTTTAATTTTTGATCCTGTAAGTGAAAGTCCTCTTCTTGAAGGCATATCATGTTTATTTGCTTCCAAATGTTTAATTATTTGAATTTCTTTTTTTATTAAAGAAATTAAAGCTTCAGGTATTTTTGATTCTAATTTATGTTCTTTTAAAATTTGACCAATTTTTTTACTTGATAATTTATGAACATCAGGAATACCATAACTATCTCTTAATACTAAACCTATTTGAGATGCAAGTTTACCAGTTTTAGAAATTTTTACAACTAATTGTTCTATTTCTTCTTTAGAATAACTAACCCAGGATTGAGGTTTAGTAACAAAAGGCCTTTTACTGCCTGCTCTTCCTTTCTTACGTGAATGCATTCTTGCCATTTTCTAGAATTTGAAAAATTAAAGGGTTTATAAATCTTTATGATTTATTTAGCTGTCTTAAAAAGTTCCCCAATTATATCTCCAACATAAGATTCTAATTGTTTTCTATCTCTTGGTAATTCTTTTATTGGGGGTTTTTGAGCTATAAATAATTCATTAGTTTTTCTTACTACATCTGATAATTCTTGATATCTTCCTTCTTTATCTTCTATAAAATGTCTTAATTGAGGATTTCTACAAAATTCTGCATTTTTTAGTAAAACAACAGAATTATAATAACCTTGCATTTTAGAAATTAAATCACTCACTTCTCTATAATTTCTATCATAAACTTGCATCAAATTATCTAATAATTGTTGATAAGTCATAAGAAAAATAATACAAAAAGCTTTTTATAAATAACTATTTTTTTAAAATCCCTCTTCTGTATAGGCCATCTACTAAATGTTTAACCCAATCAGCTATAGCTGTTCTATTTTCATTAGCTAAATTTTCTGGATTAGCAGAATATATTCCACCAATAGGGGTGTCCTTTTTATAATTTTTAAACAAATATCTATTAACTATTTTCACTTGAGATATTAAAGCATCATGACTTATTTTTCTCACTCTGTCTAAATTTTCTAATTCTGCATTATAGCTTTGTCTATCAAGATCTCTCCTAAATACTTCAATTGTTTCTAAGGTTCTAATTCTTGATAAATTATTCAAATAATTTAAAGCTTTTTTAATAAGTTCATCTACAAGTTTAATGCCTTGCTTATCTTCTTCAGCATTTAGAAAACCAATAATTTCTTTATATCTTTCAAAAGCTTTTTCTGATTCTTTATTTTCAACCATTAAAATAATAAAATAATTGAAATTTTATAAAACTTATTGTTTTGGTTTTTAATCCTTATTGTTTAAAACATTAGGTACTAATGTAACATCAAATTGTCTTCCATCTATATATCTTAAATAACCATCAAGAAATCTATATAATTGTTCTTTTCCTAAAGGAATACTGACATTTGCTCTTTTATTTATATCTTTCACAGCTTGTTCTAATCTACTATAACGTGAATTTACTTCTAATTCAAAACCAAGTTTTTCTAAACCCACTTCAACTTCATCAAATTTTTTATACCATTCTTTATAATCTTTACCAAGAGTTAAAAAAGCTGGATAAGAAGAAGAATCTAATCTTTCAATTTGACCTTTAAGAACTTTATATTGATGCATAATTTTTTGATTTAATCTTTATTTTATAAAGTTTATTGTGATAGAATTATAATAATGGTAGCCCCGGGCGGATTTGAACCGCCGTCAATGGCTTTCTTCATTGAATACCAAAGGCCACTTTAAGGATACTTTTGGTATTATCCTTGGCCGCTAGATTCCGCGAATAACCGACAAAGTATATTCTCGACGGGGCTGCAACCAAGTTATAGTCTAGTCTCACACTTCTTTAAGTGCTTATTATTATGAAAACCTATTCTTTTTATAAATAATTCGATTTCTTTTCTCCTGCATAAAAAGAAGGCATTTATATGTATTTTTGTAGGATGAAAACCTAATTTCTTAAGTTGATTTCTAACTTGTTTAAGTAATTTAAAATTATTATTTTTAAATCCAATATTTACCTTTTTGGAACCTCTTTTATTTTCAAAAACAGTTCCATCAGTATCTATTAAACCCCTAATACATGCAATTGTTAAATTTTTATTTTTAATAATCCATTTAGGTATAACTACTCTATTATTTATTTTATCTCCACTTTTCAAACCTATACTTCTTAAATAAAATATTAATTTTTTACTAGCTAATCTTAAATTTATACCATTTCGTCCCTTATCAAAACTAATTGAAGCCTTTAACCCAAATAAATTTTCAATTAAAGGCTTAACAAATTCTATAAGGTATTCTCTATCTGTAATAGAATGAGTTGTTACTTTAATTTGATACACTCCTTTTTCTTTATTAATATAAATATTACCATCTCCTAAAATTATGCCAATAAATTCAGCTAAATATTTAGTTTTCTTCGGAACTTTTATTTGTTTTTCAACCACCTTTTTTAATGGATTTTTAGATTTATAAATAATTAGTTAATATTTCCGAAAATCTTTCAAAAATTTAGATTTTATTAACCTAATAGAAAATTCTTAAGCAAATTAAAATTTATTATTTTAATATCTATTTTATTAGTTCGATATATATATATATACTTCTTAGAAATTATAATTTTCAATAAAAAAGGAGGATAAAATGGTAGAATCAAGAAATAAAGGAATAGCAGAAGAAGCATTAGTAGAAGTTTCGCAAACTATAAAATTACTTGAGAAAAGAGGAATTGGTAATGGTTCTGAACCTTGGAAAAAATTACAACATATTTCTGGACTATTAGATACACTAATTAAAAATCTTTAGTTATTTCAACCAAACATAACTTTCTTATTTTTAGATTTATATCTTCCTCTACATTCAACTTTATCTAATCTATCAATTATCTCTTTATAATTATTAGAATTTTCTTTATATCCATTTAATACAGATTTAAAACTAGTTTCATAATTTTTATAATGTTTGCTTTCTAAAGCCTGTCTAAGTAAATGTAAATCAACAGCTTTATGCTCAACCTTTTCATCAATAAAACTTAAACCAAAATCTATTAAATAAACTTTATCATCTTTTAATAACATATTTGAAGTTGTTAAATCTCCATGAACAATATTACTATTATGCATTAATGCAATTTCTCTTCCAATATTTTTACAAATCTCAATTCTTTTTTCATCATTAAATAAATCTAAGTGTTCAGCTAATTTTTTTCCATCAATAAATTCCATAATAACTTTAAAAGTTTTTTCAGAAGAATCTTTATTTAATTTAGGAACATTAATTAATTTACTAGCTTTTTCTAAAATAGAAAT
>JAHFKB010000032.1 GCA_023245565.1 archaeon | reverse complement strand
GCTTATGTTTATTTATTTGGCAGACTAGAAAATGGTGAAAGTTTTCTAACTATTAATTATTTTAGACCTTATTTTTATATCAAAAAAGAAGATTTAGATTTTGCTCAAGCATCAGGCATAAAATCTGATTTTGAAAATAGTAAATTTGTTAATTTTAAAGGCCAGGAAGTTATTAAAATTATTTTAGATATTCCTGCAGATGTTCCAAAATTGAGGAAAAAATTTGAAGAAAATAATTTAGACTGTTATGAAGCGGATATAAGATTTCCATATAGATTTATGATGGATAATGGAATTCAAGGAAGTTTAGAAATAGATGGAGATTATGAAAATGGTGTTAGGGTAGATAGGTTTTACAAAGAACCAGAATTAAAAAGTAGTGATTATAGACCAACAAATTTACAGGTTTTATCATTTGATATTGAATCAGGCAAAGGAGATGATAATGAAATTTATTGTATAGGTTATGTTTTTAATGGACAGAGAAAAGTATTTTTGAATTCTAAAGAAAAAGTAGAAGGAGCTGTATCTTGTAGAGATGAGGAAGAAGTTATTAGCAGATTTGTTAATGAAATTATAAGTCTAGATCCAGATGTTATTACTGGGTGGAATGTTATAAATTTTGATTTAGCTTATTTAAGTAAAAAATGTAAGAAATTAAAAATTCCTTTTGATTTTGGCAGAGATGTAGGTAATTGTAAAATTAAAATTGAAGAAAACTTTTTTAGAGAAAGTAAAGTTGATGTTCTAGGAAGACAAGTCTTAGATGGATTAAATTTATTAAAATTATCTTTTATAAAAGTTGATGATTTTAAATTAGATACTGTTGCTAGTAATATTTTAGGAGATAGAAAACTAATTAATTCCACTGGTGTTGAGAAATATAAAGAAATTGATGGATTATTTAAAAATAATAAGAAAAAATTAATTGAATATAATTTAAAAGATGCTGATTTAGTTCTTAGAATTTTAGATAAAACAAAAGTTCTAGAGTTAACTGTATTAAGAAGCCTAATAACTGGTATGCCCTTAGATAGGGTAAATGCTTCTATTGCTTCTTTTGATTCTTTATATTTAAGAGAATTAAAGAAAAGAAAAATAGTTGCTCCTACTGGAAGTTATACTGTTAAAGAAGAACCAATTAAAGGAGGTTATGTGAGAGAGAGTGCTCCTGGAATTTATGATTATATTTTAATTTTGGATTTTAAAAGTCTATATCCTAGTATGATGAGAAGTTTTAATATTGATCCTTATTCTTATGTTAAAGATTGTAAAGGTAAAAATTTAGTTAAGGCTCCTAATGGGGTTTGTTTTAGAAATGAAGATGGAATTTTGCCTGGTATTTTAGAAAAATTATATTATGAAAGAGAGAAAGCAATTAAAAATAAAGATGAGCTTACAAAATATGCTATTAAAATTTTAAGTAATTCTTTTTTTGGAGTTCTTGGAAATCCTAGTTGTAGATTTTTTGACATGGGTTTAGTTAATTCTATTACTTATTTTGGACAATATATTTTAAATTTAACACATGAAAAAATAGAAAAACTTGGATATGAAGTAATCTATGGAGATAGTATAACTAATGATAGATATGTTACTTTACTTATTAATAACATTCTTACGATTAAAAATATTGAAGAATTTTTTAATGAAAATTTAAGTTTAATAAAATTAAGACAAGATAAAGAATTTATAGATTTATCTAAATTAAATATTAAAGCGTTTACTTTGAATACTAAAACTTTAAAACCTGAATTTAGCCAAGTTAATGAGGTCATAAGACATAAAAACTATAAAAAAATTTATAGAGTAAACCAAAAATATGGTGAGACTATTTGTACTGAAGATCATTCTTTAATGGTTTTAGAAGAGAATAAACTAAAGGAAATCAAACCGGATAAATTAAACAATAAATCTTTAATACAATTAAAAAACTCTCCAAAATTGAAAAATCTAAAATTTATAGATTTTTATGATTTATTAAAAAATTATAGTTTTTCTAAAAAATACAAAGGTCGATTAAAAACTTCTAATGTTAAATTATACAAAGAAAAATTTATAGTTTTTGGCTGGATGACCAGGAAAAAACCAATTTTATTAAAAAGATTTGTTAAAGTAGGTTCTGCAGATTTTAAAGCCCTTTGTAGACTTTTAGGTTTTTATATTGCAGAAGGTGCTAGTTCAACTCCTGAAACAACCAAAAGTAGATTAGGAGCTACAATTGCTAGCTCTAATTTGAAATTATTAAAACAAGTTCAAAAAGATTACTACAGATTATTTAGAAATGCAAAAGTTTCTATTATAAGATCTACAAAAAAAATTAGAAATTTGACATACTATAACAATGGAAATAAGTTTGAAACAATTTATGAAGATAAAACTCATAAATTACAAATGATGAATCATTTAAGTGCTGTCTTTTTTAAAATTTTAGGCGGACAAACTAGTAAATTTAAGAAATTACCTGAATTTATTTACCATGTAGATGACAAATATAAAAAGTTAATTTTAAAATGGATGGTTCTAGGTGATGGATATAGAAGACAGAATGACCTCAGATTTTCAGAAGAATATAAAAAAATTCACTTTAGTTATTCTACATCTTCTTTAAATTTAGCTTCTAGTTTATCGTTTTTATTAAATCAATTAAATACCAATTATAGTATACAATATAGAGCAAGTAAGAAAAATTATACCATTCAAACTTGTTATAAAAATAACATTAGATTAAATACTAAAATTAGGGAAGAAGCTTATGATGGATATGTTTATGATTTAAATGTTGAAAATAACCATATGTTTGTAGATTCTTGTGGTCAAATATTACTACACAATACAGATTCTAATTTTGTAGTCTCTAAAGCTAAAAATTTAGAAGAAGCAGATAAAATTGGTAAAAAAATTGAAAAACATATTAATGATTTTTACAAAGAATTAATTAAAAAGGAATATAATAGGAAAAGTTATTTAGAATTAAAATATGAGAAATGTTTTGTAAAATGTTTAATGCCAAAATTAAGAAAAGCTGAAGCTGGCGCTAAAAAAAGATATGCTGGTTTGGTTATTAATAATGGAAAAGAGGAAATACAATTTACTGGTTTAGAAAGTGTTCGTGGAGATTGGACTGAATTAGCTAAGAAATATCAACACGAATTATTAGATAGAGTTTTTCATGGTAAAGATGTTTCTGAATATACTAAGAAATTTATTAGTGATTTAAAGAAGGGAAAATATGAAGAATTATTGGTTTATAGAAAAAATATTAGAAAAGAGTTAAAAGAATATACTGCTAGTACTCCTCCCCATGTTAAAGCTGCTAGACAATTAGAAACTTTAGATAGTAATAAAATTGAGTATGTTATAACTGAAGAAGGTCCAGAACCTTTAAAGAAAATTAAACATAAAATTGATTATGAACATTATATTAATAAACAAATTAAACCTATAGCTGATTCTGTTTTAATATTTTTTAATACTGATTTTGATTCTTTATTAAAAGGAAGCAAGCAAACTTCTTTGGGCAACTTTTAATATAAATACAAAGAGTTAAATATTCTAAATTAATTAAAATAATAAAAGAGTGATTAAATGAAACAAGTTCAAAGTAAATATAAATGTCAGGTATGTGGTGAAGAAAAAGATCCTGATGAGGTTATTCTGGGTGCTTTAGTTAGAAAGTCTTTAGTTAATGAAGTAAAAAAGAAACATGCTCATTGGTCTCCTAATAATTATATTTGCACTGAAGATCTTAATAAATTTAGAAATGTTTATGTTGAAGACTTACTAAAAGTTGAAAGGGGAGAATTAACAAAAATAGAAAAAGATCTAATTCAAAGTTTAAAACAACATGAATTATTATCAAAAAATATTAATACTGAATTTGATAGAAAACTTAGTTTTGGAGAAAAATTATCTGATAAAATTGCTGAATTTGGTGGCAGCTGGAAGTTCCTTATTATTTTTGGATTAATTTTAACTATATGGATAATTATTAATTCTATTGTTTTATTAACAAGAGTTTTTGATCCTTATCCATTTATATTATTAAATTTAATTCTTTCTTCTTTAGCTGCTGTTCAAGCACCAATAATTATGATGAGCCAGAATAGACAAGAATCTAAAGATAGATTAAGATCTGAGTATGATTATAAAATTAATATGAAAGCTGAATTAGAAATACGTTATCTTAATGAAAAAGTTGACCAGTTAATTAATCATCAATGGAATAGGTTAATTGAGATACAGCAAATACAGATGGACTTAATACAAGAATTAAAGAAACATAAGTGAAGCTTATTTTCTATAATAAACTCATAATATTATGCATTTCTAATTACAATAATCTTTAAAAATAATTTGCTTAATTATTCATAGGATAAAAGTGGTACAAGAAATAAGAGAAGCTCTTTCGTATGATGATGTTCTTCTAGTTCCTAAGTTTTCTAATATTACTTCTAGGAAACATGTAGATACTTCTTCTAATTTAACTAAAAATATTAGAATTAATTTGCCGATTATAAGTGCAAATATGGATAGTGTTACTGAAGCTAATATGGCTATTGCAATGGCAAGACAGGGTGGAATTGGTATAATTCATAGATTTTTAACTGTGGAAGATCAAGTTAATGAAATACTAAAAGCTAAAAGATCTGAGGGTATATTGATTGAGAAACCTTATACTTTAACTCAAGATCATATAATTAAAGATGCTAAAAAATTAATGAATGAGAAAAAAATAACTGGAATTCCTATTATTGACGGTGTTGGAAGATATGTTGGAATATTAACTAATAGAGATTTAATGTTTGAAGATAATTTATTAAGATCTATATCTGAGGTTATGACGCCTAAAGATAAATCAATTACTGCTCCTGCTAATACAGATACAGAGACTGCTAAAATTTTATTTAAACAATATAAAGTTGAGAAATTACCTTTAGTAGATAAAAGTGGAATCTTGAAAGGATTAATTACTGCAAAAGATATAATGAAAAGAGATATGTATCCTTTATCTTCTAAAGATAAAAAAGGAAGAGTATTAGTTGGCGGAGCTATTGGTGTAAAAGGAGATTATTTAGAAAGAGCTGAGGCTTTAATTAATGCTGATTGCGATGTTTTATGTATTGATATTGCACATGGGCATTCTCAACAAGTTATTGACACAATTAAAGCATTGAGAGATAAATTTGGTGATGTAGAAATTATTGCTGGAAATGTTGTAACTCCTGAAGCAACTTTAGATTTAATTAATGCTGGTGCTGATGCAATTAAAGTTGGAGTTGGGCCTGGTTGCTTTGCGGCTGGAACTCGTATTTTAGTTTCTAATGGTTCTTATAAAAATATTGAAGATGTTCAGGCTGGAGATCGAGTAATAAATAAATATGGAAAGCCTGTAAATGTAAAAAAATCATTTTGTACTGGAATTAGAAAAGTAAGTAAAATTAGAAATTCAATTTTTTATCAAGATACTTATGTAACTTCTGACCATAGATATTGGGTTGGTGACTTAAACAGTACTTCTATTGAAACTATTCAATCTAGAGGTTATTCTACTTTGCTAGAATTACAAAGTAAAACTATTCCAAAAATGTCAAAATATAAATGGAAAGAAATCAAAGATTTAAAACAAGATGTTTTATTAATGCCTAGAGAAATAAATTTTGAATTAGATAATTTTTTTGAAATTATATTAAATAAACGTGTTGGTGGAAATTGGAGTGTTGGTTTTAATTATAAAGAAGATATAATTCTTACTCCATGTTATGAATTAGGTTATATATTTGGATTGTTCTTGGGTGATGGAAGTTCTCATTCTGGTTTTGATAAAAAAAATAATTCGCATGTTGGTTCTGTTAGATGGTATCTTGGAAAACATGAAATAGAAAAAGCTAATAAATTAATTGAATGCATAGTAAAAATTTTTGATAAAGAATGTAGTTTAAATTACAAGAAAAATATAATTCAAATAATATTATACTATAAACCTTTTGCAGACTTTTTGCAGACTTTTGGAAAGAGAGAAAATAAAGAATTGCCTACAAAATACTTAATTAAAAATAGAGAATATCTTCAGGGAATTTTAGATGGTTTAATTGATAGTGATGGTCATAAAGAAGAGAGCGGGAGAATTAGATTTACAAATACCTCTCAAAAATTAATAGAATTATTTAACATATTAAATTATTTGCTAACTGGTGTATTTCCAAATAATATAAAAAGAAAACCTAGCATTGGTGGTTTAAAAAATGTAAAATTGGAAAATGTTAATGAAATTTATATTGGTGAAATAATAAATACTGGGGAGAAGAGATTAACTGAAGAATACCAAGTAGCTAAATTATTAGAAAATAAAGAAACAGAATTATATGAGAAAGTTTATGATTTAGAAGTTGATTGTGAAACTCATAGTTTTATAGCAAATAATGCAATTGTGCATAATTCAATTTGTATTACAAGAATTGTAACTGGTGCTGGTTTTCCTCAGTTTACTGGTGTTTTAGAATGTGCAAAAGTTGGAAATGAAGTTGGAATTCCAATAATTGCAGATGGTGGAATAAAATTATCTGGTGATATTACAAAAGCTTTAGCTGCTGGTGCTTCTACTGTTATGCTTGGAAATTTATTGGGTGGAACAGAAGAAAGTCCTGGGCAAACAATAATAAAAAATGGAAGAAAATTTAAAATTTATAGAGGTAGTGCTGGGTTTGGTTCTGTTATGGCAAGGAAATTAAAAGAAAATGGAAGTGATGATTTAAGTGAAGTTGTACCAGAAGGTGTTGAAGGTACTACACCTTATAGAGGAAATGTTTCAGAAGTTATTTACCCATTACTTGGAGGATTAAGAAGTGGAATGAGTTATTGTGGTGCACATAATATTCAAGAATTGTGGAAGAATGCTGAATTTGTAAAAATAACTGGTGCTGGATTAAAAGAAAGTCATTCTCATGATATAGATCAAATAAAGTAAATAAATTAAAAATATTAATAATAATTTAGGTGAAACTCATTAGACTTTCTTAATTTTTGTAATAAAAAACTTTATAAAAGCCATTTTAGTTCTTCACTTCTATGCGGGGGTGCCAGAGCCTGGTCAAATGGGCAGGTAAGCAATAAAATGCTTTGCTAAACTTAAGACCCGACATGGAAGATATCCTGTGGCTAAGGCCTACGCAGGTTCAAATCCTGTCCCCCGCATTTAATTTTCTTAGAATATATTTGATTTTAGAATTAATTTAATAATATTTTATTCTAAGTGCGAATATTAGTTATTAATATTTGTTATATATTGTAGTTATCTATATTCATTAGTAATGTTTATAAATCTAGAATAATTTATTTTATAATGCCAAAAGTAAAAAGAGGCAGTGTTCTAGATATTATTATTTTAAAAAATTTAGAAATAGAAGAACATCCTATTTCTACTAGAGAATTATCATTAAAAACAAAACTTTCTTGGCATACTACCATTAATCATTGTCTTAGATTACAAATGAGTAATAAAATTATTGGTTATAAGATAGGAAACTTAAATGTATGGTGTAAGAAAAAATGAATAATACATTTACAAAAAAAGGATTTATTCTTCTAGTTATAAGTTCATTAATTATTTCCTTACTTTTAGTTAATTATTCTTATGGTGACGGAGTTAGTGGTTGTACGACAATTGCTACTTCTGGGATTTATACTCTTGGTAATAATTTAAATTCTACTAATGGAAATAACTGTATGATTATAAGTGCTAATCATGTATTATTAGACTTAAATGGATATTCTATACTTAATGCAACAAATTCTAGTGGTGGTGGTCATGCAGGCATTAAAATTGGACCTGATGTTACAAATATTACTATTGTTAATGGAAATATTAATTATAGTTATTATGGTATAATACCAACATATTCTACTAATATTAATATTACAAATATTACTTTTAATAATAATACTTATGCATTTTATTCAAACTCTAGTAACAGTAGTAATGTTACTATTAGTAATGTTTTAAATGGAAGTTATGGGTTTTTTCTGGAAACTTCTTTTTATAATAATTTAACTAGGAATATATTTTATAATAATAGTCAATCTATATTTTATTTAACAGCAAGTAATTATAATAATATTACAAATAACACGTTATATAATAATCCTGGGTATGGTGTACTTCTATCTTCTGTTTCTGAAAATAATACTATACGTTATAATAGTATTAATGGTTCTTATACAGGGATTTATTTAAGTAATGGTAATTTTAATAATGTTACAAATAATTTTGTTTATAATAGTTTAGATCATGGAATTAGAGTAAATACAAATTATAACAATATAATAAATAATGTGGTGTATAATAGTTTAGCTAGTGCTTTCTTTTTCCCTGGATCTTATAATATTATAAGTAATAATATTGCAAACACTAGTGTTAATTATGGTTTTAATTTTTATAATGGTGGAAATAACAATATTACAAATAATATTGCTTATAATAATTCTGATGGTGGTTTTATTTCTAATCAAGCAGTTTTAAATAATTTTACAAATAATACGGCTGATACTAATAACAATTATGGATTTTATATTTATGCTTCGATAAATACTATTATGAATAGAAATGTTGCTTATAATCATACTAAAGGTGTTGGGTATGGTATACTTGAATCAGATGTAAATGGAAATAGTAATAATTTTACTAATAATATAGTTTATAATAATACTTATGGGTTTTATTTAAGTGCTGGTAATTATAATAATTTAATAAATAATACTGCTTATAACAATTCTCAATATGGTATTTATGTTGAAACAGTTAGTTATTATAAATTTACTAATAATACTGCTTATGGAAATGGTGTTGGAGGATTTGGTTTTTCTATCAATAGTCAATACAATAACTTAACAAATAATATTGGTTATAATAATACTTATGGATTTTATTTAACTGGAAGTAATTATAATAATTTTATAAATAATACAGTTTATAATAATTCAAATAGTGGATTTTATTTAACAAATAGTAAAAATAATAATTTTACAACTAATACTGTTTATAATAATATATATAATGGGTTTTATTTAATAAGTGATTCTAACAATAGTGTTTTTAATAGAAATTATGTTTATAATAATACTTATGGATTAACTATATTAAATTCAGGAAGTAATATTTTTAATTATAATATAATTATTAATAATACTTATTATGGAATTTATATTAGTAATGCAGAAAATAATAGTTTAAATAGTAATAATTTAACAATTAATT
The DNA here is from genome assembly GCA_023245565.1 of archaeon. Classification (GTDB taxonomy): domain Archaea; phylum Nanobdellota; class Nanobdellia; order SCGC-AAA011-G17; family GW2011-AR18; genus JACPCE01. The sequence continues at coordinate 1,820 of JAHFKB010000032.1, read as the reverse complement.
CTGAAGGTTTTGTATTGAATAATATTTACAATACAAATATAAGCAATAATAATTTTTCATTAAATACTAATTCTGGAATTTTCCTTAATTCAAGTTATAATATTAATTTAACTAATAATAGTGCTGCTTCTAATAATTATGGATATTATATTAATAGTAGTTCTCGTATTTATTTAAATAATAATACTGCAATTACTAATAATTTAGAAGAATATTTATTTACTTATAATACTAATGCAACATTCATAGGACCTAATAGGGCTTTAAGTGCTGCTGGAACTTATGATTTAAATTCAAGTTTTAATAGTAATGTTTCTGCATTATATAATGGAATTTATTATAATTTTACTACTGAATATTTAACTATGTCTTTTGATAATTTAATTAATGTTTCTTTATCAACAAGTCCTTTTCCAGCTCTTTTATCTCCAGATGCTTGTTCAAGTGGACTTTATTCTTCATGCAATTTAGTTAGTTCTGAAACAAATATTGTAAATATTTATAATAATTCTGAAACTGCTAGAATTAATTTAGGTTTTTATTATAACAGCAGTCAATCTAGGATTTATATAGCGAAATATAAATTAGATCCTTTTGGATGGGATAATTTAGGAAGAACAAGTATTAATTATTCTAGTAAATTTGTATTACTTAATAATATAACTTCCTTTGATGTAAATATGTTTGGTCCTGTTTACTTTAGTACAAATAGAGTTTCTGCAAGTTCTACTGGATATAATTGTGATCCTTTAAGTCCTGAATTTTATACTACAATACAAGAAGCAATAAATTACATTGATAATGGTACAGTAACTATTTGTTATAATTCAACAAAACCTTATATAGAAAATGTTGTTGTAAATAAAAGTATAAATATATATGGAAATCAATCTTATGTTAATGTTAATGCTTCTAATTTAAATCTTGCAGTATTTAATATTACCAGCAATTATGTTAATATTAGTAATTTAAGTGTTCGTGATTCAGTAATTGGAGGATTTTATCTTTTAGGAAATAATTCTTATATATTTAAAAATAATATTACTAATAATACATTTGGTGTTAATGTTACTAGTAATTCAAATAATATAAGTCATAATATTTTCAGCAATAATATTTATGGAATTTATATTCAAAGCAATGGTAATTATTTATATAATAATACTATTAAATCTAGTTCAAATACTGGATTACAACTATTATTGGCTTATTATAACACTATTAAAAATAATAGATTATTTGATTCTACTATTTATGGTTTGAAGATAGATTCTAGTGATAATAATACAATACAAAGTAATGATATCAATGGTTCTGCTGATGGGGTTGCTCTTTCTTCTTTAAATAATAATAGTTTTATTTCTAATGTGGTTTATAATAATTCTATATATGGTTTTTTAATATCTTCAGCTGGAATTCAAAATAATAATTTTACTAATAATACTGTTTATAATAGTGGAGAAGGTTTTTATGTTTTAACTGCTGATTTAACAAATCCCATAGCAAATAATACTTATAATTATAATACAATATATGGTAATTTAGATGGGTTTATTTTTTATCAAGGTAGGGATAATACTTTAATTGGCAATAATATTACTAATAATACCAGATATGGAATTAATATGTTTAATGCACATAATTTTAGTTTAAATTCTAATCTTATAGAAAATAATTCTGTTATTGGTTTATATATTACAGATAATTCTACTCAAAATAAAATATTTGGTAATACAATAACAAAACATTTAACTGGAATTGCTACTGGTATATTTTTAAATAATTTAACTAATGCTAATTATATTTATTCTGGTAATTTT
>JAHFKB010000031.1 GCA_023245565.1 archaeon | reverse complement strand
CATTATTTCCTTGTGAATAAAATATTTTAGTTGGATCTTTTGGAACTTTTTGAAAATAAACTCCACTAGGTACACTCTTTAAAACATCTCTTACAACTTGAATCGTTTGATTTTCCATTTTGTCTTTTTACCTAATAATTAATACTAATGAGAAAAATTAGATATTTATAAAACTTTCCATTAGTTACTACTAATTAATAATAACTAAACAAACCACTTACCTAAACCTTCTTGTCTTTCTTTTTCTTTACCAAATAATAAATCAATTCTCTGTTTTGATAAATATAAAGTTTGTTTTAAATAAGGAGGTAATTGATATCTTTCAGCTAAACTTAAGCTAGGTTGTAAATATTTAATAACACTGCCTTCAGAAATTGTAAATAATATTTTACCATTACATTTAGTGCAAGAACCTTTTAATGGTGGCCTTCTAAATTTTTCATTGCAAGAAACACACCTAAATTGTTGCATAGAGAATTTTCTTAAATTACCTTTTATATCCCTAATAAAATGTCTTTCAATAACCAATCTAGCAACATCATTAACATCAACACTTCTTAATTTATCACATAAGTTCATTTGTGCTTGAACTTTATCTTGCATAGTAGGTAAAGTTTTATAACAACTACATCTAACTCCAAAATTAAAATTATCAGTATCATGAGTAAATCCCCATCCTTCATATTGCCCATCTTTACCAAGTTCACTTTTCAATGTTTTAATTTTAATATCAGATGCAGGTTTATATTCTAAAGCAGCTTCATAAAGTTCTATAGGATATCTCCAAGCAATATCCATATCAAAAACCATATCATCTACTTCAGTAGGAATTATTAATGAACTTAAAACTAAAGGTTCATCCTGTGTTGCTCCTCTATGATTGCTTAATAATTTAGGAGAAAAATTTAACAAAGCATCCATTAATAATATTACAGTTGCTTCGTCTCCATCACAATCTCTTCTCATAATACTATGAAATAATGGACTGCATAACATTGTTTGTGTTTTAGAAAATCCAATTATTCTTCCAACAATTCCTGCTGCAGTATGTGGACTTAATCCAATAATTACATGCCCAACTAATTCTTCTTTCTTACCTAAATTATAAAATCTAGAAACACCATATAATTTTTCAAGTAAATCATCTATAAATTTAGAAACTCTAAATAAAACAAAATCAGCACCTTCATCTTGACTTTCAGGACAAGAAGGTAAAACTATGTCTTGTTTTTTTAATTCTAAAACTTGATTATCATTTATTAATTCATTTCCATAAATATCAAAACCATATCCTAAATTTTTCAAAACCTCAACACCAGTACCAATTTCTTTAGGTTTAAAATGAGTTAAACTCATCTCAGTCATATCATATCTTGTTGTTCCATCTTTGTTTACATAAATATTATGAATAGCTCTTAATATTCCTTTAAGTAAATGTTCTGGAATATGATCTTTATTACTTGTGCCTCTAACCCCTTTTATTAATTCAGGATAATTTCTAGTTCCTAATTTTTTTAAAGCACTATCAAAATATTCTTTAATATTTAATTCAAAATTCTCATATTCCAAAACTTCATGGCCACAATTTCCAGTTTTATCTTCACATTCTTTACAATTAAAATTTTTTTTAGTTAAAGAATCACATATTGGACATTTAGCATAAACTGTTTTTTTATTGCAAGCATCACAAAAAAAACTTGAAAATTGTGCACTAACTTTTCCTTTTTCTAAAGCAGCTTGAAAACATCTTAATCTTCCACCTTCTTTTCCAACAGGAAATAATGAATGTGGACTTCCAATTAGTTTTCTCATTTTTGCTTTTTCAGGCCTTCCCATTCTAGAACCAATATATAATCCAGATTTATCATTAATCTTAACTTCACTAATTTTATTTATAATTTCTAAAACTCCAATTTCTTCTTTAATTTCTTTTAAAATTAAATCAAGTTTAAATTCATTAGCGTAAAAACCCAAAGAAGTTCTAAAAGCTAAAGCCCAATCTTCTTCTATAACTACATATTCTCCAGAAACAAATTTATGAGGAACCCCTAATAATTCTAATGTTCTTTTATTCTCATCATCTTTAATTAAAGGTAAAATAATTTTATTATCTTTTACAACTGCAAAATTTACCCACTCAACTAATGATTTAAATTGAGCTAAATTAATATCAGTCCAATGATAAGTAAATCTAGGATGTAATGGAATTCCAAAATCTTTACTTAATTTAAAAGATTCTAGAAAATTTAATTTTATTTTATTAGGATAAGCAATTAAATCTAAATATTCTTTTTTATTTTCACCTAAAGCTTTTTCTAATTCTAAAGCCCACCAATCTTCATTATAACCAACAGGAGCTAAAACATGTCCTCTATTTAAAAAATATCCATAATTAATTAAAATATCTCCTAAAAATAAAACTTCTTTAACATCTTTAACAATCTCTCTAGCAAGTTCTTCATTATCAACAAAAACAACATCTCCATTATTTAATTTCACAATAGGCCCCTCCATAGAATCACAACAACTAATAACAGTACTTTTACCTGGTCTCTCTGTTTTTAATTGTGTACCAGAAGCAATAAATCCATCTAACATAACCATTGTGGCTGGATGAATTGCATCATCACTTAATCCAGTAGTTCTTGCTCTTCCAAATCTAACTCTAAAAGAACCAACACTTAAAGGATGACCAAGTATTGGTCTGCCAGCAACAAGATCCTTAATATAATTAAAATCTGGAGTAATTTTAGCCTTGTTAAGATCTTTTAATTTTCCTTTTGATCTAACTTCTTTTTGTAATTTAGTAAAATCTTCTAAAAAATTCCAATGATCCATTCCAATTTCTTTATTCCATTTAGAAAATTTCCCCCAAAATTTAGCAAATTTCTGAGATAATCCCTCTGCCATAACAAGACAAAAACCATTTCTAAGTTTATTTGTTCCAACTCTAAGTAAATTTTTATAATTTGGAACATCAATTTTTTCACTTGGATCTCCATCTATTTGAACAGGCAAATATTTAGTTAAAAAATCAGCTTCTTTTTTAGAAGGAAAATATTGTAAATTTGTTATTCTATCATGAAAATGTTCTAACTCACTGAAAGTTCTATTAATTTCTTCTTCTGTTGGATCATAAGTTAAATATCCCATTTTCATCCTAAGATAATCACAAACACAAACAAAAATACAAGTTGCAGTAGTTCCAGCACTTCTTATTGGCCCACCAAAATATAAACAAAAATATTCGCCTTTACCATCTAATCTTTTTTTCAATTCAAGTTTAACAAATCCCTCCAAAGGTGAAGAAACAACACCATTTGTAATATAAGCTAAACCAACTCTTAAAGCAACCTCCATTGCTTCTCTTTTATCAGTAAATTTACAAAATTTTTCTAAAGCAACTTCCTCAGCAATTAAAAAAGATATTCTCCAATTCTGACTTCCATATTCTGTTTCTAAGGTTTTTATTCTCTGACTTAATCCACTTCCTTTAATTTGGGCAGCAGCTACAGAAATTAATCCTTCAACTCTTTCAGCCATATCTCTAGCAAGAGGAATTTCAACTTTAGTATCTGGATCATATCCTTTAGATCTAGCAGCATTAGCAGCATCATAACACAATTTAATTTTACTATCTAATTCATCAAAATACTTTTGAGTAAGAACACTAACACCAATCATTTGTTTCCCTCTCTTTCATTAAATAAAATTTTAACACTATCATCTAAAAAATTCATTATTTTAATCTCTCTAGTTTTCAAATTAATTATTGGTATTTTACCTGGATGTGGGACTATTCCTCTTTTTGCATTATCTTCACTTTGTACAACCCAACAAGAACTATTAATTGTAGAAATATTTCTATAAGATCCAACACTTATTTGGTGTATATGTCCAGAAACAAAAATGTCTGGAACTTTTTCAATAACTAAAGGATCACAAGTTTCATCTGGAACATATAAAGTAGAACTATGTGATGGAGCTAAATGTCTTCTTTGTAATAAAAACTTCATTATTAAATCACATCTAGCTAAACCTCCTTTCTCTCTTATGCTTGGAACATTTTCACCATAATAAGGAAAGCTTCCACCATGATACATTAATACATCAAAACCAGGAAAACCAGGACAAGCATGAATGTTAACTAAGGCAGGATTTGTAACCATAATTAAATTTGGTATTTCATAAAATCCTTTTGAAATTTCCTTATCAAAAACAGGCTGAGGTTCTGACATCCTCATAGCATCATGATTTCCACCACACATAATAATTTTAATATTTTCAGGAACCATTTTAAAATATCTAGTAGCCTCTTCATACTGTGCATAAATATCTTTTATTTCTAAATCTTCTTCTTGTCCAGGATAAATTCCAACACCTTCAACAACATCACCAGTAACAAATAAATATTTTATTTTACTAGCAATATCTCTTTGTTGCTCATTTCCATATTCACAACGAAGCCACATTATGAATTTCATAAAATCATCAGTAAGAAAATTTTTAATTCCAAAATGAATATCACTAATAAAAACAGCATATATTTCATCAGGAGATTTTTTTAATTCATGACCTATAGACACTTCAGGAAAATAAACAGCATTACAAAATATTATTTTATTTGCAATAACACCACTAATACCAATAACTTCATCAAGAACTAAATCTTTAGCTAAATTATACAACTCTTGTTTATTTTTAGTTATTAAAATATTAAATGTTCCTGTTGGGTCTTCTAAAGTTATTTTAATATTTTCATTTTTAGTTAAATTTTTATCTATTATCATACCAATTAAACTAACCATTTCTCCTTCTTGTTTTCTAACTAACCTACCAATAGAAATGCTATCTTGCAATTCTTGCCTATTAGAAAGAATTTCTTTTAAAGAATTATATCTATTTTTAAAATAATTAACAAAATCAGCAACTTCTTTTTTTTTATTCTTATATTCATAAGAAAGTAAAACTTTAACTCTTGAATCATCCAAATTTTCTTTAATTTCTTCTTGTTTATTCTCTTGTATTTGTAAGCTTTCTATATTTTTGTTTGAAACTTCTAAAAATTTATCATAAACTAAATTTTGTCCTTCTTTTTCATAAGAAACTCTTGCACTATCAAATTCCACCCAATTAAAATCTAATTCTTGATTTCCTGTAGAAACAGAAGATAAAAGATCTTTGTTCAAAACAAGCGGTTTATCATTTGTTTTTTCATTTAATAAATTAAAAAAATCAGATTCATTAAACCCATTTTGAAGTTTATCAAAAAAGTCAGGCCCAATTAAAACCCCCTTCTCCATAAAATAATTTATAATTTCTTGTTTGTTCATAAGTTAAGTCCTTCTTTCAAAGTGGTTCTTATATTTGGTATTGTAGAAGAAGGCAGTCCCAATTTAATCTCTCTTGTTCTTCCATATCTTCCCTTAGAAATTACTCGAGCATTAATAATTCCAAGCATATCTAGTTCTGCAATTATATCAGAAACTCTTCTTTGTGTCAAAGGTTTCAATCCTACTTTAACACAAAGTTCTTTATAAACTTCATAAATGTCGCTTGTAAAAATTGGATCTTCTGTTTTATCTGCTACATCTAAGATAGACAACAAAGTAAGTTGAAATTGTTTTGGTTGCGTATGTACTGCATCTAAAACTCTATCTTTTTCTATTTTTTCCTCTGCTTCATCTATATCCTCTACATTTATAATTTGCTTTGTTCTCCTCTCTGCTACTTCTCCAGCAACACGCAATAATTCTAAAGCTCTTCTTGCATCTCCGTGTTCTCTAGCAGCATAAGCAGCGCATTTTTCTATAACCCCATCTGAAAGTGTTCCTTCAATAAATGCTGCTTTAGACCTATCTCTTAAAATATCTTGTATTTGTAAGGCATTGTATGGCGGAAAAACCATCTCTTCTTCACTTAAAGAACTCTTAACTCTAGGATCTATATTGTCCATAAATAATAAATCATTAGAAATTCCTATCACAGACAATTCAACATTTTTTAGTTCAAAATTAATTCTAGTTAAATTATATAAGATTTCATCTCCTGCTTTTTTAATAAGTTGATCTATTTCATCCAAAATTAAAATTATTAGTTTCTTATCATGATCTATATGTTTTAAAAAAATTTTATAAACTTCATCTGTTGGAAGTCCTGTTGGGGGAATATCTAATCCAAATTCCTTAGCTAGTTGCGATATTAAACGATATTCAGTATCTGCAACTCTTTTTAATTTACAATTTAAATATATAATTTCAATAGGTAAATTTTTCTCTCTGGCTATTGCAAGTATTTGAGAAGTAACATATTTACTTACAACTGTTTTACCAGATCCTGTTTTACCATATAAAAATAAATTAGAGGGTTTTTCCATCCTAAGTACAGGAGCAAGAATTCCCGCAATGTTCTTAACTTGTTCATCTCTATGAGAAATATTTTCAGGAGTGTAATTTGATTGTAAAACTTTTTTATTTTTGAACAGAGGTTCCTGTTCTAAATACCCATTAAAAAATTTTGTTAATTCTACCATCTTTTTTACACCTTTACCTCTTATTTATTATATAAAAATTATTGTCATTGAATATACACACCTACACCTTCATTTCCTCTGGAATGTTTTGAGAAGAAGCTTAGAATAAAAATTATAGCAACCACTGAAAGAGAGCAACTCCTTCTTTTCAAATGGAAAATTTATATTTTTAGAATATATATAATATAATATAGAAAAGTTTATAATATAATATATAAAAAACGCAAAACTTCTAAATTTTTAGTAAGTTTCTCCAAAAACCAAGTAAAACATAAAAATACAGTTCCAAACGCAAACAAGCTAAAATAATCATTCCATAAGAAACAAAGGGGGGTGTGTCCACACGAAATCAAGGTTAAATTAAAAACAATAATTTTCAAACAAATAATTTTAAAAACACAAATATTTATAAATAACCTTATAACATATAATCAAAGGTGTTAAAATGGATGAAGAAAAAAGAAATTCTAAACAATTAATAGGTAAAAAAGTAGTTACAAAAAGCGGAAAAGTTTTTGGAGAAATTAATAATTTAATATTTGAAACAAAAACAGGAGAAATTTTACAATTATCTCTAAGAAACACAACAAGTTATTGTGAAGGACTAGATTTAGAGAGAACAAAACAAAATGAAGTATTAGTTCCTTATTCTGCAGTTGTTGCTTTAGGTGACTTTGTAGTTGTAGCAGAAGAAGAAATGATTTAATTTTTTTAATTTTTACATTTTTCATAAAACAAATAACTAAATTTATAAATATTAAAATAAGTTTTTTACATAATGAAAAAAAAAGTTCAAAATTCTAAGCAAAAAATAAAATTAGAACAAGCTAATACCAACACCGCAAAATTAAAAACACAAACAACAAAACCCTTAATTTATAAAACAACAGAAGACATTAAAGTACCAAACACAATTTCTGAACAAATTATTGGTCAAGATGAAGGCCTACAAATTATAAAAAAAGCCTCAAAACAAAGAAGAAATGTTTTATTAATAGGAGAACCAGGAACAGGAAAAAGTTTATTAGGACAAGCACTAGCAGAACAACTTTCAACAACAAAATTAATAGACATATTGTGTTTTCCAAACGATCAAGATGAAAACAATCCAATAATAAGAGTTATGCCAAAATCCAAAGGCAAAGAATTAGTAAAAAAATTAAAAATTCAATCTTTATCATCCTCAAGAAATACAAATATTTTATTATTCATAGTTTTATTAATAACATTAATAACTCCTTGGTGGATTAGAAAACAATATGGAGATATTTTAGCTGCAGCATCAATAATAGGTTCTATGATTTTTTTTGTTGGTTTTTTATTATTCATTAATTTAAATAAAAAATTAGGAGGACAAAAATTCAAAATCCCAAAACTTTTAGTTGATTCTTCAGAATATAAAAATGCACCATTTATAGATGCAACAGGCGCACATTCTGGAGCATTACTTGGAGATTGTCTTCATGACCCATTACAGTCTGGAGGATTAGGAACACCAGCACACGAAAGAATTTCTTCAGGAATGATTCATAAAGCAAACGGAGGAGTTCTTTTTATTGATGAAATAGCTTTACTAGATCAACACTCACAACAAGAACTTTTAACAGCACTACAAGAAAAAAAATATAAAATAACAGGACAATCAGAAAAATCTTCTGGAGCAATGGTAGCAACAGAACCAGTACCTTGTGATTTTATTTTAGCTGCAGCAGGAAATCTAGAAACAATGGAAAAAATGCACCCAGCACTTAGATCTAGAATTAGAGGTTATGGTTATGAAGTTTATATGAATGAAACAATGGAAGACTCCCAAGAAAATAAAAATAAAATTGCACAGTTTGTAGCTCAAGAAGTTTCAAAAGATAAAAGAATTCCTCACTTTACAAAAGAAGCAGTAGAAGAAATAATTCAAGAAGCTAGAAAAATGGCTGGAATTTCTAACAAATTAACTGTAAGATTAAGAGAATTAGGTGGTTTAGTAAGGGCAGCAGGAGATTTTGCTCTAGAAAAAAATTCAAAATATGTAGAAAGAGAACACGTTATTAAATCAAAACAATTTGCTAGACCCTTAGAACAACAACTAGCAGATAAATACATTGAAAATAAGAAAAAATATGAATTAATAATTACTGAAGGTTCTAGAATTGGAAGAATAAATGGTCTAGCAGTAATGGGTAGCGGTGCAGCACTTTCAGGATTAGTCCTTCCAATAGAATCAGAAGTTACATTAGGTGGACAAAAAGAAGAATTTGTAGCTACAGGACAACTTGGAGACATTGCTAAAGAAGCAGTAAAAAATGTTTCAGCAATTATCCTAAAATATTTTAGTGAAGACATAAAAGAAAAATATGACATATTTATTCAATTTTTATACACAGCAGGTTCAGGTGTTGAAGGAGATTCAGCTTCAATAGCAGTAGCAACAGCAATTGTTTCAGCACTTAAAAAAATTCCAATAAGACAAGACACAGCAATGACTGGATCATTATCAATAAGGGGAGAAGTTCTTCCAATAGGTGGAGTTACAGCAAAAGTTGAAGCAGCAATAGAAGCAGGAATAAAAAGAGTAATTGTTCCAAAAGAAAACTTTAATGATATAATTCTTTCACAAGAACAAAAAAAGAAAATAGAAATAATTCCAGTACAATACTTTAGTGAAGTTTTAAAACAAACTTTAGTCTGGAAAGGAAAAAATAAACAAATATTAAAGAAATTAGAAAAAAAGAATTAATTCTTTAAAAGATACACTTTTAAGTTTTTCCAAAATAGATTTTTTATGAGAATCAGAAGTCCAGGAAAAGCAATTTCAAGATATTTAAGTAGTTTCATAATTTTAGAAGGAAGAGATTATGGAAGTTATTCTTATCCAGATTTACTTGTATCTGCAACACCAAAAAGAGATATAGAACTTTGGGAAAATTCAAACAAAAACCTGCAAGAAGAAAGTTCTTTAATGTTAACACCCAGGCAGATGGTAGATTTCTGGCAATTATTATGTCAAGGCGAAAAAGTCTATAGCGGTTTAGGAATAAAATTAGATAAACAACAAATAAGAGAAATTTTAGAGAAAAGAATGCACCATGAAGAATGGTTAGATGCAAGAATAGATGCAAAAAACAAAATAATTTATTATAATCACAAATTAAAAGGAAAAGAACTAATCGCTCAAAATATAGAAAAGATAGAAGATTGCTTAATGGAAACAGCCAGCGTTAATTTATTTGATGTCAATAGACAAGGAATACCAACAAAGCCAAATAAAGAGGGACAAAGATTCGCATACGACCCCCCCAATGAAGAAGGAATGATCATTAATGTAAGTTTTAAAATGCAGTCGGGCCAAAGAACTATAAATTTTAGTTACTATGGCGGCTGCGGATATAGGTTTCGCCCAGCAATAATTTACGAATAATTTTATTTAAAACTCCAAACATATTCTGCAAAAGGTCTTAATTCATCTAAAATATTAGCACCATAACGTTCTTCCAAATCTCTCATCCCAAGGTTTCTCCCATGTCTAGTAACATAAGATCTTTGAAAGCTTGGTGTATAATTAATAAAACTTCCAATATGCATAAAAGTTAAAGTCCTATCTAGAAGAGTTGTTGTTCCAGGAGAAGTCCCATCACTGCTTCTTCTAAAACAGTTTTTTAATCTAGGGTAAACTTTAGAAGCCCTGCTTAAATAATCAGCCAAATTAACTTCACAAAAATTTCCCATCTTTAAGTAATAAAACAGTAAGAGTTATTTCTCTAATCGTCATTTGCTCCAATCTAGAATTAATTTCCACAATAATAAAATATTAAAAGACTATATAAATATTTATCGACAAGAAAATAAAAATTCAATCACTATTTTTTAATTAGCTTACCAGCCAAAATATAAAAGTCATCAGGACTAAGTTCAATTCCAATAGATTTCAATTTCTTCAACAAGTAAACTCCTTCATACCTATTCTCAATTTTTTTAATCTGAAATAAATTATTCAAAGTTAAAGAACATAAATACCCACTAAAATCCTTTAACTTAATAACAATATCTTTACACCCATCATGTACAACAAACCTATTAAGATCAACATGTAAATTGCCTTTAACAAATATTCCCTTAACATCATTAAATCCAGAACACAACAATTCATAACCAATTAATTTTTTATAAATTTCTTCAACATCATTATCTTCAACAAACTCTTTAAAATCTCCAAAATAATTCTCAAAACCAACATTCTTTTTATCTTCATGTACTCTATAAACTCTTCCCAATAAGCCAGAGTATTTATGTACAGAATTATCAAACTTAACAAATTTCTTACCACTTTCAAAATGTTTTAATCTTCTTTTTTTCCAAACTCCAGAAACCAAATGAGCATATTCATAAATTTCTTCAGCTTTTTTCACCTTTTTAACACGTATAAACATTCAATCACCTAAGGCCTTATTGTCCTCTTATTATGGTTGGGCACAATGTAATATATTAACCAATTCTTGTCATTAGCATGTAATAACATCATTAAATCAAAAACATTTATTAGCTAGTTATTTTCTTTTACAGC
>JAHFKB010000002.1:2533-44879 GCA_023245565.1 archaeon | reverse complement strand
ATCTAAATTATATTTTTCTTTAATTAATTTTAAAGTTTCAACTGCAATCCTATGTTGAGTGTGTTTTGGTGTTATAAAAAATACAGTTAATTTATTTTCTAATGCAAGACTTAAAGCAACACTTATAGAAGCTGCTGTTTTTCCTAATCCAGTTGGAGCATGAGCTATTAAATTAGTTTTTTTACTTATAGCTTCCTGTATTTTATCTATTAATTCTTTCTGAGATTCTCTTATATTTTCATGAGGAAAGTAGAGTTGCATTAGTTTAGGAATATTTTATTATTTTTAATGCTTTAGATTTAAACAAAGCCTTTTTAATTTTTACTATTATGATAAATAACTATGGTAAATAATTTATTATTGGTTAGCAATTCTAAAACAAGAGACCAACCTAAAGTTTTCTTAGGATATTGTGAAAAAGAAATAACGGAACATTTTGCTGGTGTTAAAACGGTTTTATTTATTCCATATGCAGGACCAAGCGCTATTGATGAATTAATACTAAGTGGTAAAAGAAAAGCAGGAGAAAAACTAGAAATTCCAAAATATGAAGAAAGAATGGGGAGTTATACTAAATTTATGAAACAACGTTTTGAGCAAATGGGTTTTGAATTAAGAGGAATTCAAGATGGGGAAAATGCAAGAAAAGCAGTCAATAATGCTGAGGCTATTTATGTTGGTGGGGGAAATACATTTGATTTACTAAGGAAACTACAAGGAACAGGAGTAACAGGACACATTAAAGAAAGAGTAAAGGATGGTATGCCTTATCTAGGCGTTAGTGCAGGAACAGTTATCGCTGGAATGAATATAGCCACTTCAAATGACAACGCTAAGCCTGTAGGAGATCTTGATGCTTTACAGTTTATTCCATTTGGAATTAAACCTCATTATTTGGATAAGATAGTTGTGACAGATGAAGAACGTGCAAAAGTTATGGAGATTAATCCAAGAATTGTAGATTTAATAGATCATCAAGGAGAATCCCACAAAGACAGAATAATGGAATATCATCATGACTTTCCATATCCAGTTATTGGTTTAAGAGAAGGTGGAATACTAAAAATAAAAGGTGATGAAATTAAATTATTAGGCACTGGAGAAGCAAGAATTTTTTATAGGGAAGATTTTGTCAATGGTTACGAACCAGCAAAAGTTTACAAACCTGGAGATTTATTAGACCACATTCTTTATTCAGATTATGCAAGAAAAGATTCACCTAGAGGAACTTTTAGATCTAGGGAAATTATTCATCAAGCAGAAACAGGACCAGATTCTTGGTTAGCAAGCTTAAGTGAATTTGAAAGATATCTTTATCTTATTGGTGGTTAAGATCAACAAACTGAAATATTTATATTCTTAGAAATGTATATAAATTCTATATTTTAGTAAATATATATTTAAGAGAGGATGAATGTTTACTAAAAAGATTTCAAAAATAATAAAAAGAAATGGTTCTATAAAAGACTTTGATAGAAATAAAATAGCTTCAGCAATAGCAAAAGCAGCAATCTCTATAGGTGAAGACCCAAAAACAGGAATTAAACTCTTAGACAGAATAGAAAAACAATTATTTAATAAATATAAGGGAAGACTTCCAACAGTAGAAAATATTCAAAATACAATAGAAGAAGTTCTAGTAAAAGAAAAACAAACTAAAATCTCTAAATCATATATTTTACACAGACAAAAAAGAAATGAATTAAGAGAAATAAAAAAATCATACAATACAAATAATGATCAATTTAAATTAAGTATAAATTCTATAAAAGTTTTACAAAGTAGATATTTATTAAAAAATAATGAAGGAGAAACAATAGAAAATCCTATTGATATGTTTAGAAGAGTAGCAAAAACAATTGCTCAAGCAGAAAAACAATATGGAACAAATATAAAAAAATTTGAAGGAGAATTTTTTCAAATAATGTCTTCTCTAGAATTTCTTCCAAATTCTCCATGTTTAATGAATTCAGGAACAAAATCACAACAATTATCAGGATGTTTTGTTTTTGATATAAATGATTCTTTATCAAATATATTTGATATTCTAAAAACAGCAGCTTTAATACAAAAAACAGGAGGTGGAACTGGTTTTAATTTTTCTAGATTAAGACAAAGAAATTCAATAATATCTTCAACAAAAGGAACATCATCAGGCCCAGTTTCATTTATTTCAATCTATGATAAAATGACTGATGTAATAAAACAAGGCTCTAAAAGAAGAGGAGCAAATATGGCAGTTCTAAGAGTAGATCATCCAGACATTATAGAATTTATTACAAGTAAAAATAATCCAAATGAATTTAATAATTTTAATATTTCAGTAGCTGTTACTAATAAATTCATGGAAGCAGTTTTAAAAAATAAAGACCATGATTTAATAGACCCAGTAACAAGAAAAATAATTAAGAAAATAAATGCAAGAACAGTTTTTGATATAATTGTTACAAGTGCTTGGCAAACAGGAGATCCAGGTTTAATTTTCATAGATAAAATAAATGAACTTAATCCATTAAATGAAAAAATTACAGCAGTAAATCCATGTGGTGAACAACCATTGCTTCCATTTGAATCATGTGTTTTAGGAAGTATTAACTTAACTAAATTTATAAAAAATAATAAAATAGATTATGAAAGATTAAGAAAAACAATTCATATTGCTGTAAGATTTTTAGATAATGTAATTGATGTTAATGAATATATAATAAAAGAAATAGAAATAATTACAAAATTAAATAGAAGAATAGGTTTAGGGGTTATGGGTTTTGCTGATATGTTAATAATGTTAAATATTTCCTACAATTCAGAAAAAGCATTAAAAATAGCTGATGAATTAATGTCATTTATTAATCAAGAAGCAAGAAGAGCATCTAGTTTATTAGCACAAGAAAGAGGAGATTTTCCTAAATTTAAAAATAGTAAATTAATAAATAAATACAAAAATGCAAGAAATATTTCAGTTACAACAATAGCACCTACAGGAACTATAAGTATAATTGCAAATTCTTGTTCATCTGGAATAGAACCAATTTTTGCAGTTAGTTATACAAGAGAAGTTTTAGATGGAACAAAATTAACAGAAGTAAATAAAATATTTGAAGAAATATCTAAAAAAAGAAAATTTTATTCTGAAGAATTAATTCATGAAATTTCTAAATCAGGATCTATAAAAAATATTAAATCAATTCCAATAGACATAAGAAAATTATTTGTAACTGCTTTAGATATTGAGCCAGAATATCATGTTAAAATGCAGGCTGTTTTTCAAAAACATGTTGAAAATGGTGTTTCTAAAACTATAAATCTTCCTGAAAATGCAACAAAAGAAGATGTAAAAAAATCATACTTATTAGCTTACAAATTAGGTTGTAAAGGAATAACAGTATTTAGATATGGAAGCAAAGGTAAACAAGTATTATATAATAATGGAAATTGTAATCTAGAGTGTGAGAATTAAATGAAAACTTGGAACAGATTAATCAATGCATCAAAAGTTAAAAAATTATTAGCAAGAAAAAGAGGAATAGTTTATGTTTTTACAGGAGATGGTGAAGGAAAAACAACAGCTGCTTTAGGACTTGGTCTAAGAGCAATAGGTCATGGAAAAAATGTAGTAGTTATACAATTTATGAAAGGAAGAAAACATGTTGGAGAATATCAAGTACAAAAATCTCTTAAAAATTATGAAGTTTATCAATTTGGAAAAGAACAATTTGTAGATTTAAAAAATCCAGATCAAGAAGATCTTGAATTAGCTAAGAAAGGTTTAGATTTTGCAAAAGAAATAATGAAAAGAAAACCAGATGTTTTAATTTTAGATGAAATAAATATTTTAATGGATTGTAATTTAATAAAAGTTAATGATGTTATTAAAATAATAAAAGAGACTCCAAAAGGAATGATTCTAATTTTAACTGGAAGAAATGTTCCTGAAAAAATAATTAAAGAAGCAGACATTGTAAGTTATATTAAAAATATTAAACACATATTTGATTATGGGATATTTGGTAAAAAACCTTAAATATCTAAATAAGTTTAATAATTTATGGATGCAATAAAAAAACTAAAATCATATATAGAATCTATAAAATCCGAAGATAAAATAGCAATTATTTACCATGGTTTTTGTGGTGATGGTGTTTGTTCAGCAGTAATAATAAGTAGATCTATAGAAAAAATATTAAAAAGAAAAATAGATTTTTATATTCAAGATCCTAGCCATGAAATAACTCAAGAAGCATTAGATTTTTTATTAAAAAATAAAGTTAAAAAATTAATCTGTGTAGATATTTTTCCATACAAACCAACTAGTTTATTTGATAAAGCAGAAAAATATTTTAATATTTTAGTTATAGACCATCACCCATATACAAAAGATATAAATTCTAAAAAAACATTATTTATTCATGCAAGTTTTATAAATAAAGATATTGCTAGTCATGCTTATCCAGCATCAAAATTAACATTTGATTTATTTTCTAATTTAGTAGATATAAGTGATATAGATTATTTATCTTGTTTTGGTTTAATAGTCGATGCTTCATTTAATCAATGGAAAGATTTTGTATTTGAAACTATGAAAAAATACAAATTTGAAACTAATGATGATATATTTAAAACCAAATTTGGAGAAGCTTCCACAAATATACAATTAAGTAAAAGATTCAAAGATAATATAGAAGAAGTATTTGATGTAATTTATAATTCTAAAAAACCAGAAGATATAATTGATAGTAAAATTTTAATAAAATATAAAAACAAAATTAATGGAGAAATTCAATATTGGATTAACAATAGAGATAAAGCAGAAAAACACGGGAATTTAATAATTTATGAAATTAAATCAGAATTCAATATAGGGACTTCAGTATCTACAGTTTTAAGTTTTGATTATTTTTCAGGAAAGACATTAGTTTTAATAAGAGAAGATCCTAATGATGAATTTTTAACACTAAGTGCTCGTGATCAAAAAATAAATATTAAAGTAAATATATTATTAGAAAAAGCAACTAAAGATATTTCAAATGCAAGTGTTGGAGGTCATGATCCTGCAGCAGGTGGTAGGATTAAAAAAGAACATTTAGAATTATTCAAGAAAAATTTAATTAAAACTTATAATGATATGATTAAAAATAAATAATTGAATAGTTATTTTTATAAATAAGTTTAACCATTTAATAAATGTGAAAAAGAGTTGGAACCACATATAAAAGATAACATAATAAGAATTTTAAATAAGACAATAGATTCTATTAAAGAAGAAGATATTAAAAAAATAAGAGATCTAAGTAATGAAACAGTACACGATGCCACAGTATATCAAGATGAATATTCAATCACAACTGCAGTTTTAATTTATGCCCTAAGTAAGATTTATGAAAGAGATTTTCAATATGCTAAATTAAAAGGCTGGCAGTTTTTCTGCATTGATTGTTTTAAAGGTTTAGAAATAGCAAGAAATAAATTAGTAAATAATGATATTCAAGGTTTTGATACTGCCTTAAAAAAATACATAAATACTCTAGAAAAATTAGATCCAAAATTAAGATTATACATCAAAGAGATTTTTAGAAGATCAAAAATAACAAAAGCTTCAAGATTATATGAACATGGATTATCTGTAGGTAGAACTGCTGAATTATTAGGAATAACAAAATTTGAAGTTATGGATTATATTGGAAAAACTTATATTGCTGATGTAAAAGAAAATACAACAATTAAACCATTAGAAAGATTAAATTTTGCAAGAGGTTTATTCAAATGAAATACTTAGTATTTGATACAAGTACAATAATAAGTATAGCTACTAATGATTTGTTATGGGTTTTAAAACCATTAAAAGATATTTTTAAAGGAGAATTTTATATTCCAGATTCTGTTAAGTTTGAATTAGTAGATAAACCATTTGAAACAAAATTATTTAAACTTGAATCTATAATGTTAAATAAAACTTTGCTTGATAGAAATATTTTAGTTTATGAAAAACTTAATATTGAAGAATTACTAAATAATGTTAATAATATTTACACAGTTAATGGAAAAAATATTCACATTTTAGATAAAGCAGAAGTAGAAGCTTTAGTTCTAGCTCTAAGATTGCAGGCAGAAGCATATGTAGTAGATGAAAGAACAATGAGATTATTAATAGAAGACCCTTATGCACTCCAAAGCTTATTAGAAAAAAAATTACACACAAAAGTAGAAATTAATAATAAATTAGTAAAAGAATTTATATCTATAGTTAGAGGAATTAAAGTAATAAGAAGTACTGAATTATTAACAATTGCATTTGAAAAAGGATTATTAAATAATTATATTAATTCATTAAGTACAAATAAAGAATTATTAGATGGTTTATTATGGGGATTAAGATTAAGAGGTTGTTCTATATCAACATTTGAAATTGATGAAATAATTAAATACGAGAGTAAATAAATTTTAGAAATAATTTATATTTTCAAGATTTCTAAAAAGTGCAAATGGATCTTCTTCTGAGATTCTATTATTTATAGGAAAAAAATTTAATTCTTTATATTTACCACCATCAAAATCAATACGAGAATCTAATCTGATAGGGGATATAATAACACTTGAAGCTACTTTTCTTAATTGTCTTAAATTTACAACTCTTCCAAATTCATCAATAGCTTCTCCCGGTTTAACTTCCACAACTTTACCACCAAGAGAATAAACTTCAGTACCATTAGATCTTGTTTCTCTATACTCAGGACTATAAATTGATTTTGTATAAGGCAAATTAAATAGTAAAGAATTATCTCTACCTAAATTTCTTTGAGCTTGTCTTATAAGATCATCTAATTCTGAACTGCCTATTCTTCTATCTCCATCTAAAAATTTAATATCTTTCATTGCCATATTCTCGTCCAGGAATCCATATTCCATATAAAGAACCACCATTAGTATAAGCATTAACTTTTCTACCAACTGCTCTATTTATAACACTTGGAATTAAATCTAAAGAATCAAATATATCATCAATTTGTTTTAATCCATAAAAAGATAATGTAGCATGTGCATGGTCTGGAGTTTGGATCCTAATATCTAAACCAGATTTATTATTTCTTATTAATCTTCTATCATAATCAATTTTTGTTAATAGGCCATGTCGATTATCTGGAACTCTTCTAAAAAAATAAATTTCTACAATTTTAGAAGTAATTCTTTGAAGAGAATCTAAATGATCTCTACTTGTCGGCCAGGTACCTGTGTGTACTTTATGTTCATTTACTTCGATTGCCATTTTATCTTAATATAAAAAAATGATATAAAACGTTATTTATATAACTTTCGGTTAATAACTACCAATAAGTAATAACCAATTTCAAGTAAATATCTACCAATTTAAATAGTATTACTATAGTAATACTATAAGGAGGAACAAAATGGAAACAATACCTGCTAAAATTACACCAAAGTTATTAGTTGCAATAGACGAATTAATAGAAGAAGGATGGTATGCAAATCGTTCTGAATTTATAAGAAATGCAGTTCGTGAACTTATAAGAAAAACAAAAGCAGAAAGATTAGAGTCAACAATTAAAGAAGATGTAATTTGGGGAATAAATGGATAAAATAAAAAATGCAGTTTTTAATACTGGACCATTTATTCATCTTAAAGAAATTAATTGTCTTAAATTATTAAATCTTTTCGAAAAAATAATTATATCTAATGAAGTTTTTGAAGAATATGATTCAGAAACAAAAAATGAAATTAAAAAACATAAAAATATTTTTATAATAAATTTAAATTCAAAAACTAAAGACTTATCTAAATATTTAATTGAACAATATAATATACACCTAGGTGAAGCAACAAGTATAGCATTATCTAAACAAGAAAATATAAAGTTATTTTTTACAGATGATTTAGATGCAAGAGAAATAGCTAAATTAAGTGGTATAGAAGTCCACGGGACCTTAGCTATTATTACTAGATCTTTAAAAGAAAATATAATTGATAAAAAAGAAACTATTAAGATAATAAAAGACTTGCATGAAAATTCTAGTTTATATATAACAAAAGATCTAATAAATTGGATCTTAGAAAAAATTAATAAATACAAACAATAAATATTTATATCATTCAAATAGTTAAATATTCAATGAAAAAAGAGTTTTTTAATGCTACATGGACATTAATAGGTATAACACTGGGTGCAGGAATTCTAGGTTTGCCTTACATTATTTCTAAAGCAGGTTTTCTAACAGGATTAATAGTAATGCTAATAGTGGGTCTAATTATGTTATTAACAACATTATATTATGGAGAAATAATATTAAGAACAAAAGGAAAACATCAAATAACAGGATTAGCTGAAAAATATTTAGGATCTAAATCTAAACACTTTATATTCATAATAAACACTTTAAGTATTTATGGAGCATTAGCAGCTTACACAATAGGTATAGGACAAGCATTAACAGCATTACTAGGTTTCTCACCAAAAATATTATCAATAATCTCATTCATAATTTTATCAATATTAATTTATTTTAATATAAAAATAATAGAAAAATTTGAATCAATATTTACACCATTAAAAATAATAATTGCAATTATAATAAGTATTTTAATGTTTAAATTTATTAATCTAAATAATCTATTAGTTTTTAATGTAAAAAATATTTTAATACCTTATGGAATTTCAATATTTGCATTTACTGGAATAAGTGCTATTCCTGAAATGAGTGAAGAATTAAGAAATAAAAAATATTTATTATATTCTATAATAACAGGAATGGTTATAACATTTATAATTTATATTTTATTTATATTATCATTAGTAGGTTCACTAAATTCAATTAATGAGGTTGCAACAGTTTCATTATCACAATTTGGACCTGGAATTAAATTATTAGCTAATTTATTTGCAGTTTTTGCTATGGTAACTGGATTTATAGTTTTAGGTTTTGCTTTAAAAGAAAGTTTAATTTTAGATTATAAAGTAAAGAATAGAAAATCTTGGTTAATTGTAATTATAGTTCCTTTTTTAATTTTAATTTCTGGTTATATTGGTTTTACAAAAATTCTAGAACTAATTGGAGCAATAGCAATAGGAATTTTATTATTATCAATTTTAATTATGCATTCAAAAGCACAAAAATTAGGTGATAGAAAACCAGAATATGAATTAAAAGATAGTAAGTTTTTAAAAATATTTTTAGCTATAATTATAATAATTGGTATAATATTTAGCGTTATAACTTAGTTTTTATTAAATCCCTATATCTAGGAGTAAATTCTTTATCTGTACAAGATACTAAAGATAAAGAATTAATTTCTTCTAGTGTAATGCAACTTATTTTTTTATTCATTCCAATATCATAGTTAAAGTCTATTCCCAAATATAATGAAAAAACTTCTCCATGTTTAATATTATTACCATCATAAATTTTATGAAAAAGTCTTAAGAATCCAAGATTAAGTAAAGATTCTTGAAATAAGACTGAACTATCATTTCTATATTTTATATAAGGAAAAGGAAATATTAATTCTAAATTTTTATTAGAAGGACCTATTTTTCTTACATAATTTTCTAAAATATCTCTACCCAAATAACCTAAAAGCTTAAGATCAAACTTTCTAGAAAAATCAGGTGAAATATTTAATTTAATTGCATTTCCTAAATGTGGGTGTTCTGTATGAATTGAATATAAAATAGAATTACTAGATTTTGTCCAATGTAATAAACTAGATTTAGTTCTAGCATTTTTTAAACATCCCAAAACATCTACCAAAAGTCCGTTTAATCCTTCTCTATTCATATAAATTATACTTTAAAAATGTTTTATAAATCTTTCTTTTTATAACCACTATAAAGTTAATACTAAAAATAAAACAAATCTAACTTGTATTCTAGAATTCCAATAAATATATGAATAAGAAAGTATCAAAAATTAAATAAAAAGGAGGTAGAAATGGCAGGAAAAAAACTTTTCGGTGGAATGACAGTTAGTTTTGCAGGCAGAAGTGAAACAATGGAATCTGTATTTGGTTCTAAACCTATGCCCCCTAGCGAAATGACTAAAAGAATATGGGCATTCGTTAAAGGCAAAAAACTTTTAAAAAAATAAATTTATAAATCAAATCAATTTATTTTAAATTTTTTTATTTTATTATTATTTTATAAAAAATCTATAGTATTTCCAGTTCTACCATCATATATAAAAGAATTATTTCCTGGTTTTTGAAAATAAGTTATATCTTTTAATTCAATTGTTGGTTTGACTGAAGTTTGTCCTATTATAAAACCTTTAACTGTTGTTTCAGCAATAGAATAGTTTTTACCAAAATTAAAAGTTAATCCATTTGTATTTTCATAATTTCCCTCAACAGCAACAGTAACATGTCCAAGAGTATTTGAATATATTATTTTGTAATCAATTCCTGCTTGTTCTAATAAAGAAGCATATAATATAACTAATCCACTGCAATCAGAACCACGAGTCATTAATACTTCATTTGGTCTTTTTAAAACTTCAACATCACCATTAGCCTCACCATAATTATATTTCATATTTCCTGTAACAAAATCAAGTAATTTTTGTGCTCTTCTTCCTATATTATCATTTCTTTCAATTAATTTACTAATTAAACGAGTTAGAGATGGTTCTCCTTTTTTTGCAACATAAGCTCCATGATTGGCACTAACTTTAGGAGAACTATTGAAAAATAAAGACCCACCATAAACTTTTTTGTTGCTTAGTAAATCTGACAATTCTTGTAAAGAAGGATTATAATTTATTCCTCCTAAATTAATATTTAATCTTGCTTTTTTATCAATCCTTAAATTTTCTGCAGGCATAGCAAAAAAATAATTTCCAGGCCTATTAAGAATTAAACCCTCAAGTTTTAAACTTGTTCCTTGATAAGAACCATCTGAATTTCTAGCAAATGATACTTGATTTTGATCTTTAGCTAATTTGTTAAGTGTTTCTGCATTATATTTAGTTGAAGGTACAGATAAGTAAATTCTTTCTTTATCTAAATCATATAATTCTAATTTAATACTTGTTCCAGTTATTTTACTAAGAAAACCAGATCCAGAAAATTGAGGATCACTTGCATAACTTAAAACAATATTTCTAAGTTTTTCTTCTACATTATCGACTTTAGGTTTTGCAGCTTTTTCAACAGGTAATTGTTGTGGTGCATTTGTTTTAGATTTTTCAATTATTGGTTTTTCACCTGTAAATTCTTTTATTAAATCACATCCACTACTTAATCCTAGATAAGCTGTTAATAAAGCTAAGGCAATTTTATTTTCCATAGAAGAATAAAAAGAGAAAAGTTTATAACATTATTTTATTAATTTCTTTAACAATTCATTAATAGTTTTAGGATCAGCTTTTCCTTTAGAACTTCTCATACACTGTCCAACTAAGAACATAAATGATTTTTCATTACCTTCTAAATATTCTTTCACAGCTTGAGTATTTTCTTTTAATATTTTCTTGCAAATATCTTCTAATTCTTTGCTATCAGAAACTAACTCAAGTCCTTGTTTTTTAACATATTCTTTTACATTAATATCTTTTTCAATTAATAATTCCATTAATCTCTGTCCAGTTTGTCTAGTAATTTTATTTTCTTGTATTAATTCTAAAACATCTAATAGATTTTTTATAATAAAAATTTCACCTAATTCTTTTTTATTATAATTTAAGACCCTAGTAACTTCTCTTCTTATCCATTCAGCAGCAAATAAAGGATCTATTTTTTTCTTAATAGCATTTTCTAGTAATCCAGTTAATTCATAATCATTAGCTAAGACTTCAGCATCATCTTTTTTAATTTTATATTCTTTCTGATATCTTAATGATTTTTCTTGTGGCAATTCAGGTAATTCTTTTCTAGTTTTCTCAACTAATTCTTTGCTTATATCAATAGGAACTAAATCAGGATCTACAATATATCCATAATCAGCTTCACTTTCTTTGCTTCTTTGAAATTCAGTTATACCTTTATCAGAATCCCATCCTCTAGTTTCTTTATCTTTAACACCATTTCCTTCTTTAATTAAACTTTTATGTCTTTCAATTTCATAGCTTATTGCTCTTTCTATATCTTTAAATCCATTAATATTTTTTATCTCAACTCTTTCATATCCTTTAATACTTACATTTGCATCAGCTTTTACAATGCAATTTTTTATATCAAAAATTTTTATATAATTTAAAATAGTTAATAATCTTTTAAGAAATTCTCTTGCTTCTTCAGGACTATTCATATCAGGTTCTGTAACTATTTCACATAAAGGAGTTCCAGATCTATTATAATCTACTAAAACAGTATTACCTTGATGAATTAATGCAGCAGGATCTTCTTCAATTTGTATTCTTTTAATTTTAATTTTCTTTCCAAAAACTTCTAAGTATCCATCACTTCCAATAGGAATTTCATATTGGGTTATCTGATAATTCTTTCCCATATCTGGATAAAAATAAGTTTTTCTTGAAAATACAACTTCATCAGCAATTTTACAATTTAAAGCCAAACATAATTTTAAAGCATACTCCATGGCTTTTTTATTTAATACAGGTTTAGATCCAGGAGCACCAATACAAACATCACAGCATCTTGAATTAGGTTCTTCATTTCCTGTTAAAGAACAAGAACAAAATAATTTTGTTTTAGTATTTAATGAGACATGGCATTCAATACCAATAATAGGTTCCATAATTAATCAAGAATTAGTTCATTTTTAAAGTTTATTAATTGATTAAACAGATAGAAGTTTCAAAGATTTAAGTTCATTTATAAAATCAGGTTTTCTTTCTTTAATAAATAATAGTCCAATGCCTATTAATTGATCTGATTTATCTATATCAATTATAGTATTATCACCTATTTGTTTAGTTAAATAGATCTTAATTTTTTTAAATAAATATATAGTATCTGTTTCTAAATTCTATTTATCTTTATTTCAAGCTTCTAATTCTAAATTTATCGGTAAAGAAATATTAAGAGATTTTTCTGTTCTTTT
The DNA here is from genome assembly GCA_023245565.1 of archaeon. Lineage (GTDB taxonomy): Archaea > Nanobdellota > Nanobdellia > SCGC-AAA011-G17 > GW2011-AR18 > JACPCE01. The sequence continues at coordinate 31,872 of JAHFKB010000002.1, read as the reverse complement.
TTTAAAACCAAGAATAGTGTATCCTTTTGTATTTCCTGTTTTTTCATCTATTTTTTCAAAAATATCATCGCCTAGACCTTTACAATATCCTTTTGTAGGTTTGCCTATATCTATTTCTAAAACATCTCCTTCTTTATCATAATAAATCGATATTTTGTCTTTCATTTCATTCCAACTATTTTATCAGTATAAAAGCTAGTTATAATAAAGCCACTCCCATTTAAATATTTTACTACAATAATTAAGAAAGTTTTCTTATCTTTAAAATTTTTATAAAACTTATAATAAAAGTAGACTTGTTTATCATATTCATCTTTAGTAATTAACAAAGGACCTTGCAATGTTTTCTTTATTTCTTCAATATTATTAGATATTATTGGATGTGAATTAACTATATGCTTCCATCTTTCTTTAGTTAATCTTATTGTTCTTCCAGTTTTATCTTTAATTTCAAACATATTAAATAATTTATTTAAAGATTTAAATTAATTAACCAGAAATTTCCGAAAATTTTACATAAATTCTAAAAAGGAACATTTCTTAAATAATCTCTAAGTAATTTTTTCACAAAAACACCATGATATTGTTTTTTCTCTGAAATTTTAATTATAGGAAAAGGTCTAACTCTTCCTTCACTAACTTTATGATCATCTTTCATTCCAACAATCCTAATAGATGAAGGTAAAATATATTTATTTACTAAATAATTACTTGGATCCAAATCTAAATCTCTAATGAAATTCTTAGGATCACTAGCAATGTAAGAAAATGTAGATGTTTTAACTAATGTAGAGCTTCTCATATCTAAATTTCCAGCACACCTATATGTAAGTTTATTGTTATTATTATGTAAAGCAAGAATTAAACTTAAAGGCAACATTAAAGAATATTGTTCTCTAGAACGTAATTGATAAATTAAATCTTCATGACTTCCTTTCCAAGTAGATTGTATATTTCTAATTCCATGTCTATAAAATACAAATAATAAATTTAAATCCCTATATCTAATCTGTAATTCTTTATAAGAATTTATTTGATAATCTACTAAATTAGCATGACGTCCAGATCTAATAGCTTTACATTCATAAGCAATATTATTATCTTTATCATAAACATCAATTCTTACAGGCCTACCATCTTCTTCATCTTCTCCTTCTAAAACTAAATTATGGCCACGTTCTCCACCATAAAGTCCTGCAGTTAAATATTCATAAAATTTAGAAAGAACAGCTGATCTCTTAAATTTAGAATCTCCAAATTCTTCTATTTTTACACGAATACTTTTATTAACTGGGGAAAAAGTTTTCATGCCACTAAATCTCAGATTAGAAACCACAGTTCTTAGATACTTTTGTCTTACAGCTGAATTATTAACCATAAAATAAGTATAAAGACAAATTTTAAAAGAATATGTGTTTTAATAAGTATAATTTAGAATGGAATATCATTAACACCTAATTCTTTTAAATAGTCCCTAACAAATTTTCTAACCCATTTATCATGGTTCTTCTGTTTTATAATCATTATTGGATAACTATTCATTTCATGTATTACTGGCTCACCAGGTGGAAATAAATCTAAAATAATTTGATATTTTTCAGGAGATCTAAAGACTTCATAACTATAATTCTTAGGATTTAAATTTAATTCTTCTATAACTTTATCAGGTTCTAAAAATAATCTATCCATTACTTTGTCTTTAACAGCAGCATATCTAGCAGGACCATGTCTATCTCCAGGAATATAAAAACTTTCAACAAGTTCAGAATTTACATTATCATGACCATAAAGTGCTAATGCAATACTAAATGGAAAAACAATAGAGTAAACAGTTTTATCAGATAAACTTTTAACTAAATCTGATAATGTTCCTCTCCATTTGCTTTTAATACCTGGTAAAGAATGCCTATGTATAACAAAATTTATTTTTTCCTTTTGATTAATAGTTTGTAGAGCCTTATATGTTCTAATTTGTTCAGAAGTGAGATTACAATCATTACTAAGAACTAAACCTTTAGATTCATAATAAGTTCCTGTAAGTTCATCATAAATATCTGGTTTAGCTTTAAATCTAGTAACAATTTCTTCATCATCTTCATCTATACCTAAACCTTCAGAAGGTAATAATTGAAGAGTTTTTGCATAACCATCAATTAATAATAACTCAGTATTAAGTCTAAAATGAATTGGCTTACAAGGTTTACCGCCATGTATTCCAGCAGTTAAGTATTCATAAAAACAACCAAGACTAACTGCTGCTTTATCTTCCAATATTGGAGCAACAAGTGATGAATCATGAAATAATATTTGTTGAGGAGTACTAATTAAAACAGAATTTTGTCTTGGAGATAATTGCTTTATAGTTTTTAGATCATATTTTTCTAATAAACTCTTTATTCTCTCCTCTAATTTAGTCATTATAAATTTTAACTAATATTTATTTTAAAACCATTTATATGCCTAAATATATATTTAATAATCTCATGCATTATGATCTTAGTTTACGAAGTTTTATAAATTTTCTTAAAGTAAATTTAATATGAACAAACCAATTATAAAATTAAATGATGTCTGGAAAACTTATCACATGGGTAAAATTAAATTAAATGCACTACAAGGAATATCTTTAGAAGTTAAAAAAGGAGAAATTCTAGCAATAACAGGTAAATCAGGTTCTGGTAAATCTACAATTATGAATTTAGTAGGATGCCTAGATGTCCCTTCAAAAGGGCAAGTATTTCTAGAATCAAAAGATGTAAAAAAACTTTCAGAATCTAAATTAGCACAAATAAGAGGTAGAAAAATAGGATTTATATTTCAGCAATTTAATTTAATTCCAACATTAACAGCTCTTGAAAATGTTGCTATACCAGGAGAATTTCAAAATGGAAATACAATTAAACTGCATAAAAGAGCTAAACAATTATTAGACTTTGTAGATATGGGAGACAGAATTAATCATAAACCCACACAATTATCTGGTGGGCAAATGCAAAGAGTTGCAATAGCAAGGTCTTTAATAAATGATCCAGATGTTATTTTAGCAGATGAGCCAACAGGAGCATTAGATTCAAAAACAGGAGAAAATGTAATGAAATTATTAATAAATTTAAATAAAGAAAAAAATAAAAGCATTGTAATAGTAACACATGATCCATCATTAGTAAGATATGCTCAAAGAGTAATTGAATTAAAAGATGGAAAAGTATTAAGAGAGTATTCAAATAGGAGAAAGGCAAAATGAAAAAAATAATAATTTTTATATTATTAAGTTTAATGTTAGTTTCTTCTGCATTTGCACAAACATCATTAAATTTTACACAAGAAAAAAAAGATAATCTAGAATCAAATAAAGAGGCAATATCTAATTTTAGAATGAAAGACATAAGACAAGATCCATTCCCAGCTAATCCTGGAGAATTAATAGATGTTTATATGGCAATTGATAATATTGGTGGAGATGTAATAAATCCAAGATTTGAATTTAATTTAAAATATCCTTTCTCACTTGATCCTTCAATTGATAATTCTAATTTTCCAACTCTAAAATCAGGAGAAAAATTAACTCTGCATTATAAATTAAAAATTGATAAAAACGCAATTCCAGGAAATTATGAAGTTGAGTTTAGAGCTTATACAGACAATGGTATTTATTATCCATATTTCTTTAGTATAAAAATAGATGACGTAACATCCAACTTTGATGTAGCAATGCAGCAAGTTAGTAAAGAAGGACTTTCTATAGCAATATCAAATATAGGAAAAAATTCAGCCAATTCAATAACTGTAAAAATTCCAGAACAAGAAAGTTTTGAATTAATAGGTTCACCATCTTACATTGTTGGAAATCTAAATTCAGGAGATTATACATTGCTTAATGTTTTAGTTAAACCAAAATTAAATTATGAAGACAATCAAGAAAAGATATTGAACTTACAAATAGATTATACTGATACAATAGGAAATAGAAGAACAATAAATAAAGAAATTCCAATAATAATGACACAACAAATAAAAAAAGGCTTTAGTGATCTTACAGGATATACAACCAAGATTGATACTTCTGAACAAATAAATAATAATTACAAAGTTTTTATATACACTTCACTAATACTTGCTGTAATTTTAATAGCTGTAATAATTTATTACAAAAGAAAAATTAACAAAGCAAATGAAGAAGATTAAATGAAAATACAAAAGTCATTAAAAATAGCATTAAATATTATAATACATAGTAAATTAAGAAGCTGGCTAACAATTATAGGAATTATAATGGGTGTAGCTTCAATAATTTCTATTGTTTCTATTGGAAATGGTTTTCAAAAAGATATTCAAAAACAATTAGGAGGATTAGGTTCAGATATAATAACAATAACTCCTGGTTTTGATAAAGCCAGTGAATGTCCAGGTCCAAATTGTAGATCTCGCCCAGGAGAACAATCTCAAAGTACAACAAATAAATTATTAACAGATAAAGAAGTCCAAGCATCTAAATCAATTCCAGAGATATTATATGTTAATCCTCAAATAAGCAGTACAAAATCTGTTTATTATTTAGGAGAAACAGTAAATCTAAACATAGATGGTGTTGATCCACAAATTTGGAAATTTATAACAACTTCAAATCTAGAGTCTGGAAGGTTTCTTATTCCAAGTGATAAAAATGCAGTAGTAATAGGAAATTCAATAGCAAAAGAAGTTTTTAAAAATGACATAGCACTTAATAGACAAATTAAGATAGATGAAAAACCTTACACTATAGTCGGAGTACTTAAAAAAGCAGGAGGCTTTAGTGTTGATGATAGAAAAATAATAATGCCTATTGAAACTGCAAAAGAAGTTTTAAATAAAAATGAAAGAGAATATGATTCAATTACAATTAAAGTTAAAGATCAAAATCAAGTTGACCTAGTTGAAAAATTATTAGAAGAAAAATTATTTGTTGTAAGACATGTAAATAAAGACACAAAAGATTTTACTATTTTATCTATGAAAACAATACAAGAAAAAGTAGCTGCAATATTAGCAGGTTTTACTTTATTTTTAGGAGTTATAGCAGCAGTATCTCTAATTGTTGGAGCTGTTGGAATTGCAAATACAATGTTTACTTCAGTTTTAGAAAGAACTAAAGAAATAGGAATCATGAAAGCCTTAGGTGCTAAAAACATAGATATAATGTTAATATTTTTATTTAATTCAGGTTTAGTAGGTTTAGTTGGTGGAATTTTAGGAGTTTTATTTGGAATATTAATTGCAATATCAATTCCAAAATTAGGAGTTAGTTTTGGTGGCGGAGACCCAATTACAACTTCAATATCAATACAAGTAATAATTTTTACATTAATATTTTCAATGGTCTTAGGAATGATTTCTGGAGCAATACCAGCTTACAGAGCTTCAAAATTAAAACCAGTTAAAGCATTAAGATCAGAATAAATTTATATATTAGAGATTTTATAAAATAATATGAAAATGTGGTTTATAATTTTATTATTTTTATTATCATTAAATATGGTTTTTGCTGAAGAAGAGAAAGTTATAATTAGACAAGATATTTTTTATGGTATTCAAGGTCAACCTTTAGATATTTACATAGATTTTACAAATATTAAATCATCAATTTATGATCTTAATTTTTCTTTTAAATTAAAACCACCATTTATTTTAGATGAATCTACAGATATTTACAACATGACAACATTTAGATCAGGAGAAAAATTAACTCTGCATTATAAATTAAACATAGATAAAGAAGTTACTCCTGGCGATTATCAGATAGAATTTAGAATATATGAAACTCCAAAAACCTATTATAAAAAAATTATAGATATAAAAATAAAAGAAGTGTCAACTAATTTTGATCTAAAGATAAATTATTATAACCAAGATAGCATTTTATTAGATATATATAATATAGGAATAAATCCAGCACAAGAAGTTAGTATAAATTTACCAGAACAAGAAAAATTAGAATTAACAGGCCAAAAAGAATTCTATATTGGAAAAATTAATTCTGGAGATCATAGTACAATCAAAATACCTATTAAATTAAATAAAGATGTAGTAAATAATACTAGGTCTTTCTTAAATATCAATATAAATTATAAAGATACAATAGGAAATTATAGAGATATAAATAAAGAAACTCCAATTATTTTAAAACCAAGCGTCCAAATGAATTTAGGAAATTTAACAGGTAATTTTTTAAGAATTCAATATAAAGAAGAAGAGTATGGAATACCTTCAGCATATTTATATGGGGGTTTAGTTATAATTATTATTTTATACATAGCACACAAGTATCATAAAAGAAAAACTAAAAAATCAAAAAAGCACAAGATCAAATATCAAAACTTTTAGACCAAGCTTCATGATCTTTATCAATTATTTCTAATATTGGAAAAGGCCTTAATAAATAATTATTAACATAAAAATTCAAAGGAGACTTTAATCTATTAAATAAATAATTTTCAGGATCAAGACCTAATTTTTCTATAACTTTTTCCGGAGAAATTAATAAATCATAAAGAACAGGATTCTTTACATAAACACAATCTCTTCTTCCAAGTTTTCTTTTTCCACTAGGTTTTTCTTTTTTTGGAACATATCTATAAACTAAACTAGAATGTTTTTCTAATTTTGTAAGATCGTTAAATTCAGCTATTAAACTCATTGGCATTACAAGTGCATAATTAGTTCTAGAACAAATCTCTTGTAAAAGTTCTTCAGCACTTCTTTTAAGATTTATTTTAATATCATTTACAGAATGCTTCCAGATAATAAAGTTAATTTTAGGATAAGGTTTAGTTTTTTGTAAATAATTATAGCCATTACTTTGATCATCTCTTAATGGCAAGCGTCTTCCATTAGAAATGCATTTAGATTCCCAATATATTTTTCTTTCAAAATCAACTACATCAGGCATAAGACTAAATTTTTCAGGTCCAATTCTTAAAGGTGTTTTTAATAACTTTCCACCATAAAAGCTTGCAATTAAAAGTTCATACATATAACCAATAAATTGACTTCTTGCAGATTCAACTTTATATCTTTCACTTTTTCTTGAACCTTCACCAATATTAAAAAAATCTAGTTGTTGACTTCTACCAATTTCAAGAGAGGCTTTAGAAATCCTTAATTCTAATTTATCTTTATCAGGAACTAATTCTTTATCATGCAAATAAGAAATATTTGTAACTAATCTTGATAATGAAGCCCTCATAGAGTTATTTTAGTAAATTTTTGTTTTAAAAGAACTTATATAATTTAAACTATATCTAATAATTAAATACAAAAGAAAACTTTTAAAAGTGGAATAATTCTTCAAAAGCCTATCAAAGGGCCCATGGTCTAGCGGTATGACAACACCCTTACAAGGTGTAGGTCGCCTGTTCGAATCAGGCTGGGCCCATTTTATGATCTGAACTGCCAATTGGAAAATCTAAAGAATTTAAGAAAACGGGTTTAAAAATAAATGCAGATTTATTAAGAAAGAAAGTTAGTAAAATAGCAAAAGAGAAAGGATCACTTCTTCCTCCTGGAGCAAAAGTTGCAATTGCAACAATAGCTGGAATGTTTAAGTAAGATTATAAATTATTATTTATTTTCTATATCAACTACATGTTTTGAAATCCATTTTTTTATTTCAGTTAAACTTTTTTCTCCTCGTGCTATTTTTAAAATAAACTCTTTAGCTTCATTATAATTTATTTTCATAACAACCCTATAATTTAATAGAAAAATTTGTGCAACCATATGAGCCATTCTTTTATTACCTTCATGGAAAATATGTCTAGTTGCAAACTTTTGATAACATAAAGCAGCAATTGTCAATGAGTCTTCATTTTTAGATATTTTAGTAATAATTTCATAGACTGTATGATAAAGTGAACCTTCGTCCCTTACGCCTTTGAAGTCGTGTTTATCTGGAGATTCTTCTATTATCTTGTTATGTATCTTCTTGAATATTTCACAATATTCTTCAATTACTTTATCTCTCATCTAACACCTAGATAATTCATCAAATAGGGTTTTGTCTCTATTAAGAACTAAATTACTTAAACGTAATAATTCCTTACTATTTATTTTCTTGATATTTTTTCTTTTCATATATTTTTATAGGTATTAATATTTATATAATTATCGCTGGAAATTTTGAAGATTTTACGTTTAAACATTAGTTGCACCATCAAGCTTTGGTACTTTAGAAAGTCTTATTCCTGGCAGAAATGCCCAGACATGGCCCACTATTAATTTTCTTAAATTAATAACTTGCCTTGGTTGACAATGTTTGACCAGGAATAATATTTACTTCTTGATTAAAATCTTTATATTTTGCTTTTTTCAAAGTGAGTTTATGATTTCCAATACTTAAATTAGTTATCAATAAAGGAGTTTTACCAATAAATAAACCATCAATATAAATCTCAGTTTGATTAGGTTCTGATTCAACATTTAAACTACCAGTTAATGTTCCATTAGAAGTTTCTTGATATTGAACAGGTTTACATCCAGCAACAATAATTATTAAAAGAATCAAACAAAATAACTTAATTATTTTAAATATTACCATATTTAATTATTTTAATATTAACGTATTTATATAAGTTTCTAGAATTTATAATATCAAATATTGAGTTATAATTAATCAGTAAAACATTTAAACATAATACTTATCAAAATTCTATGTCAAAAGAGGAAATTAAACAACAAAAACAATTAAATGTAAGAATAAAAGATCAAGACCAATTCTATTCTAATGAAGTAAGTATTAATTTTAATCCAAATGAATTAGTTTTAGATTTTAAATCTGTAACTCATTTGCATGATATAGGAAATCATCAAAGTATTTTCTTAAGACATGCTCCAATAATTTTAACCCCATTTAATGCAAAATCTTTTTTAGTAATGTTAAATAATGTAGTAAAAGATTATGAATCTAAATTTGGTGAAATTAAAAAACCAGAAGCAGTTAAAAAAGCAGAGAAAATTGTTAAAAAAGAACAAAAAGAAAAACCAATAGTTGAAAAATTAAAAGAAAAAGCTGAAGATTATTTTGGTTAATTCTATAGCAATATTTAAAAACAACATTAAATTTAAAAATTCTAATTATGCGCGAGTAGTATAGTGGTTAGAAACCATATGGTTGACTTTTATTCGACGTTGCCAACGTTGAGACCCGGGTTCAAATCCCGGCTCGCGCATTTTTTAATTACTATATTCAACACATCTTCTCTCCTTTCTTTTATTAGAAAAAGCAATATTAATAATAGACAATATAAATGTTTTTATTTTAAATTTATTACAAAAACTATATAACTTTTAAAATTATTTTAATTATATGAAAATAAAAGAATTAGGTCATGTAGTTTTGTATGTAACAAATTTAGAAAAAATATCTTACTTCTATAGGGAAATTTTAGGTTTTAATCAAATTGCAAAAAAAGATGCAATGGCAGTTTTTTCAACAGGAAGAACACATCATGAATTATTATTAATTGAAATAGGGGGAAATATAAATTCAGATAAAAAAATTAAGCCGGGATTATATCATATAGGTTTTAAAATAGGAGATAAAGAAGAAGATCTAAAAAATGCAATTAAAGAATTAAAAAAACATAAAATAATTATAATTGGTGGAGCAGACCATACAGTTACAAAAAGCATTTACATTCAAGATCCAGATGAAAATGAATTAGAATTATATATAGATACAACAGATAAATGGAAAAATAACCCAGATTTAATAATTACACCGCCAAAACCATTAAATTTATTATAATTACTATAATTAATAACAATAATCTTTAATAGTAATTTAATTTAATTTTCTATAAAATGATGCGTCGTTTATTTATAGATAAAGATCAAAGTGGAAAAAGTATTGAAGTTCTTGGAATTTATTCTACTAATCCAGGAGTTGTTTATGCAACACCAAAAGATACAGATCACATAGCTCATGCTGTTTGGACTACAAAAAAAGGTAATACATCAAACATTGATTATTTTATTATTAATAGAAAATCTGGAAGTTATGATGAAGTAATTGATTTATCTTCAAAAGAAATTTTACCTTCTGAATTAGATTCAAGATATGGAATACAATATGAAATTGTTTCTAGATTTAAAAATGATGAAAATTTAATAAAGAGAATTGCTAGATTTGATATAAATAAACATACAAGAATAGAACCAAAACAAACAATTATTGGAGAAAAAGAAAAACACTATAGATTTAAACCGCAAATAATTCCGCCTGAAACTAAAACAGAATATGTTGATGAAATATTATCAAAAGCAGTAATAACAATAAAAGGCCTTGCTAAAATTGATTCAGAAGGCAAACAAAATGTTCATCCAACATGTATTCTTGATTTAAATTTAGATTTTGCACAATGGTGTATTAGTGGAATAACTGAAGATGGAAAATTATCTCCAAATGCCTCATGTAGTTATTGTTATGCTGTTCGTAATCACAAAGGATATCCTTATATTTATGACGTAGATAAAAATGATTTAATAAATCAAATTAAAGAATTAAAAAATGAGAGATTAAAACGTAAAACAGTATTAAGAATTGCAAAAAGAGTAGAAGCAGGAATACCTATTTTTAGAAATCAATTATTAAATTCTCTTGAAGCTTGTTTAGAAACAGATTTACATGCTGTAATGCCTACAAAATATCTAGAATATGATCAAAGAGTTGCTGAATTGTTTAAAAAAACAAATTCAACTTTATTAATAAGTTTAGGTAATGATAAAAATGAGTCTGGTCCTTTTTCTCATGGAAGAAATCAATTGCAAAGAATAGAAGATGGTATTAAGTATTTAGAAGCAGGAGTAAATACAGTTCCATTTTTACTTGTTGATCCTACTAGAGAATTTGGTGGTTCTTATTATGAAAAATCTTTTAAAAGAGCTTTAAAATGTTTTCCAAGAATACAATTATTACCAATAAGACCAAATAGAAAAGATGTAGTAGAAGAAACTTTAGGTGTCTTAGAAAGCTCTCAATTAGATATTTTTACAGATAATATAAATATTAAAGATAGAACTAATGATTTTAAACAAGCTGGTAACAATGCTAAAATTGCTATGACAATGCATCCAAGTATTACAGCTTTAATAGATAACAATAATGGAAATTATAGATATTGCCATCATAATGATAAAAATGCTTATTGTGGTTCTTGTTTTATTCCAGATGTAGCTGGAAGTATAACTGAAACTCCATCAAGACATGAGCTTTTACAAATTAGAAAAAGAAAATCTGCATAAATTTACTCAAGTTCTTTTCTTAAAATTTTATGAGCTTCATTTAATTTTTTAAATTTTTCAGAATTTCCATTTTCCATATCAGGATGTGCTTCTTTAGCCATTTTTTTAAATTGTTTATCTATAATTTCTAAATTAGTTTCATTATCATCTAATTCTAAAGTTTTCCTAGCTTCTTTTTTCTTTTCATTCAAGTCTTCATCTTCTTTAAAATTATGAAGAAAATCATCAAAATTAATAGTACCTTTTAATAATTTTTCAACTTCAATTTCTATAAGTTTAGATATAATTTGTAAATTATCAACATACTTTGCTTCTCTACTATAACCATAATAAAAATTAAATCCATTAAAATACCAGTAAACTTCAGCACCAGCTTTTCTCATAGGAAATACTTCTTCTTTTAATTTAATATAATCTTGAGAAACTCCAATTTTCTTTAAAGAGAACAATATTTTATTTCTAAAAAGAGTTGCATATCTAGAAGCTGAATTAGTAGTAAATTTAATATCAAAATCATTTCCTTTTATCTTTAATTTTACCATTAAAATGTTTTAAGCATGTCTTATATAAGTCTTCCGTTTCATTTACCACCAATAAGATACAACATTAGTAAAATATATAAATAAACAAATTGCAAAAATTTCATGGTCTGGGCAATTAGAGGAAACGATTTTGAATTAAAGAAGATAGATAGAGATTTTACAAAATTAGTTATTCCTAATTTTTTGCGTTCTAATTTAGAAGAAGATGAAAGAAATAAATATAATATTAATTATGAAACAGCAAGAAATTTAGAATTTACTTATGAATTTTCTAGTTCTCCTATATGGCCTGATGGAAAATTAGCTTTTATTTTAAAATATGAAATAACACCAATAGCAGTTATAACTTTTGATAAACTTTCATTAGATAAAATAAAAATAAAACAAATACAAGGGATAGAAGATAAAATAAGACTTTTATCTCCAATTAAATGGGAAAGAGCTTTAGTTTATTACACAGTAAATTTATGGGCTCCACAAAATAATATCAAAGAAGTAGAAATAGTTTCAGCAGAAAATAATAGATACCCAGTTGTTAATACCACCAATCATGGTAAAATGTTATACAATGTAACTGCAAAAAGAAGTGGATTTAAGAAATCTATTGATGGAAATTATCACAGATTTATTAATTCTAATTAAATTTACCATTAATAATTTTAGATAAAACTTTAAATACAATAATAATAACATATAATCATGCCAAAAAGAAAGAGTAAGTCTGTAAAAGTAATAAAATTCATCTCAAAATTAATTTACAAGTTATTTTACTATATTTTTTTAGGAGTATTTTACATATTCAAAGGTATTTATTTAGGAATAGCTTACATTATTAAAAAAATAAAAAATAAAAAAACTAAAGCTCAAGATAATAAAGAAATTAAAAATAATGAAGAATCAGAAAATAAAGAAGTTAAAGAAGAAAAAATTGAAGTTAAAAAAGGAAAGATAAAAAATGATCCAGAACCAATAGATTTTAAAATTCTTAAAACAAAGCAAGGAGATTTTAATAAATTTTTAGAAAAAGTATTTACTTCAAATTCAACAATAGGAATAATTCTTGGTGCAAGAGGAACTGGTAAATCTGCTATAGGTATGTGTTTACTAGAACAATTTAAATTAAAAACAAATAAAAAAATTTATGCTTTAGGATTTAATGCTAATGATCTACCAACTTGGATTAATGTAATTGAATCTATTGATGATGTAGATAATGGTTCTGCATTATTGGCAGATGAATCTGGTATAGAATTTTCCTCAAGAGAAAGTATGTCTGATAAAAATAAATTTTTGACAAACCTTTTATTAGTTGCAAGGCATAAAGATCTTTCAGTTTTATTTATTTCTCAAAATTCTGCAAATATAGAAATAAATGCAATTAGACAAGCAGATTTCCTAATATTAAAACCATCTTCCTTATTACAAAAAGATTTTGAAAGAAAAAAAATAAAAGATATTTATGAAGAAGTTCAAGAACAATTTGATGAATTAAAAGAAGAGAAAGGCTTAGCATATATTTACTCTCATGATTACAGAGGTTTTATTTCAAATTCTTTGCCAAGTTTCTGGTCACAAAAAGTTTCTAAAGCATATCAGGGTTTTAAAAAAGAATAATTTTCAAAATAAAAAACTTTTTAATCTTATCCAACTAATAAATAGTATTGCACAAAAGCTTGGGTCAATGATATAAACAGAACCTTTGCTTTAATTAGCAGATGTGAAGAACGTTTGAGACTCAGGCATTATCTTAATCCTAAAAGTCTATGAGTTACAGGATCTAAAGTTCTCTTTTCTAATGCCAACTCTCTATCTGGATAATACCAATGTATAGAACTTTTTTCTAATAGTCTTTTTCTAATATTTTCATCACTATTTAAAATAGCTCCACGATATAAAAAAAGTATATCACTATCTCTAGTAATAATTGTCCCTTGTTCTCCATTTTCATAACCAATAGAATTATTTAATAAAGCTTCAACTAAAGACCTATCTGTTTGAGATCCAGAATTTTCCAATGAAGTTTTAATTCCTCTTGGCCAAGTACAAATGGGCAAAAGTCCTATTAAAGAACTTAAATCACTTTGTAATTTTATCAAAGAATTAAATTTTCCATTAGAATTTATTCTATTATAAAATCTAGTATAATTTCCTAAAGCCTTTAAGAAATTATATAATTCTTTTTTCACACCAGCAGTTGAATAAATATAAGGATTAGGATGATTACGTTCTCTAATTAAACCTAATAAATTCTCCCAAGAATCAATTGTTCCATTAATATCAATATCATCAAAAGAAACACGTCTTCCTTCAGGATGAGTCATAGTTTTGTAACTAAAAAAACAACTGTCTACTAAAACTAAATCATAATTTTTTAAAACTTCATCAATTCTATAATGTCCATTAACTTGTCTCAAATCCATAAAAATTTTCAAATCAACCCATATATAAACATTGTTTATTATGTAACTACTGTAGAAAAATAACTTAATAAGAAAATCAAAAGATTTATAAGTATTTTACTATCATTGGGTAGAGAAATGAAACAAATACCACTCTATATAGGAAATTTTGATGAACAAAATATTCCAAATAAAGATCAATTTAGAGTGGGAAATATTTATTTAGAAGGAGGTCTAGAAAATATATTAGATGGAATACCTGAAATAAATTTAGGTGATAGTAAATTATTAATTAAAGAAGCAAAAATTTCTGGATATAAAATTGGTGTTGGTGTTTTATATACATTATCTGGTTGTGTTGAATTTCAACAACAAGAATTAGGATCAGAAAATTCATCTACAGCTTATAAAAAATATAAAACCTATATAGTACCTTCATCAGCATTTAATGTAATTAATCCTCATGAAAAAATAAATGATTATGATAAAGATTTTATACCTATGAATTATAAAGGTCTAAAAGAAAATCATCAAATTGGAATAATTGAAGAAAAAGCTTTTAGAAATAGATTAGAATTACAAGAAAATTGTAAAATAGGACCAGTACTAATTAATAAAATTAAAGTAGAACATAATGATAATTTTAATATTTATTTGGTTTCTGGAACTTATCAAATTGAAAGTCGAGGAATTAGACATACAGCCTTGAATTTTAGAGATCAACCATTTGATGATCTTAAAGAAATTTTCTTTGACATAGAATATTTAAAAGATAAAGATGTTCAAATATCAAAATCAATTCCAAAAAAAGTTTATTTTATTGGTGGAGCTACAGGAGCAGGACTTATTATTTGTGCAGGATTAGGAATTTATCATAATGCCCCAGCAAATAACAATAATCAAGATTTATTAATTAATATTCCAAAGTCTGTTGATCTAAATAAACCTTCAGACATTAGTGGCCCAGCAGATATGATACAAACTATAGATATGGCTAATAAATTAGAAGAAAAAGTTAAAGCTCCAAAACCTATTATTAAATTAACAGAAAAGTCTGGAAAATATTGTGAGTTTAATAGAAAATCTGGAAATGAAGATTTATATTGGTGTCCAAGAGAAAGTTATTCTCCAAAAGAAGCACGTAAAAGATTTATAGAAGAAAATCCAAAATATAAATTAAAAAATATAAAAGTACGTGGAAAAGGAGATAAAAAACATTCAAAAAATAAATATTATTTAATAAAAGCCAAGAGATAAATTAAAATGGAAGAAAGAAAAGATATAGGAAGACATAAAACTATTGAAATGTCAGATACTTTAGAATTATATTTAGCAGGTGAATCAATAATAGATCCAAGAAAGAGTTTAGATTCTGGTAGTTTTGGTTATTTAGAATATATGGGATCACAAATTTATAAATCAATAAATAATAAACACCTTGAAAGAGGAATTACAAAAGTTAAGGGTTTTATTATAGGTAATGATAGAATAAAATTAGTGCGTTATGACAATAAAGATCATAATCTAATTTATTCAATAAATGGGAGATTTATTTTTGAGAAAGGTAGTGAACTTTATTGTGAAAATAAAAATAGAAATTATGAAATAAGATTAGAAGGAATGAAAATTAATCAAGATTTTATTGATGATCCAATAAAAAAATTAGATTTAGCAAATGAACTTGGATTAAAAAGAGAATATTTTGGATTTACTACTGAAAAAAAAGGAACTGGTCTAGAAGGTTATTTTAAAACAGAGAAAGTTTGGGCACCAATAAAAATTACTCAAAAACAAGGATATTTAATTAAAAAACCAGGCAATTTTTTAGTTGGATTTTTAGATTCACCTGCATATTTAGATCGTGGTATTGATCCTGGTTCAGTAAATGTAACTCAAGTTTTAGCAAAAAGCATTACTGAAGAAAAAGATCATTATCATTTAAGAGATGTTAGAGTATATTGTTATAGTTCAGATAAAAAAACAGATTTTGTTTCACACACAGACTTAAGAATACCTAAAGATAAAGTTTTATTAAATCATGAATTAATAAGAAAAGAAAACATAGTTTTAGTTAACGATACAAGAAGACACGCGGTTGTTTCTGGTTTAACTATTGTGGGTTTAGTTGGATTTGGTAGTATATTTTTTTCAAAATATAATCATCAAAAATTAGAAAACAAAGTTTCTAATTTAAATAATTTAGATTTAGGACATTCACAACCAGACTTAATTCAGTTACCAGATTTAAATAAACCAGAAGATCTAAAAAAACCTGAAGAGGTCAAAACTAAACTAACAATAATTCCAACTAAAGAAAAAATAATGCCACTAGGAACATGTTCAAGATTAAGTGTTGGTAAAGAAATAGATTGGTTTGAATGTAATCCAGGAAATGAAACTTTAGATAAAACCTTTGATAGATTTTTTAATAAACATAAAGATTATACAAGACGTTTTTCAGCATATGTTGGTGAAGGAAATAAATTAGTAAGAATAAGACCAGGAAAAAATCCTCTAGCACAAAAATATGAAAAATACAAAATAAGAATTCAAGCTAGACATAAATAATTAAATATCAACTAAAACCCTTGAAGTCCATTTACCTTTTTCTTTTTTTAATGAAAATTCATGTAAAGTTATTGCTTTCGCATCATCTCCTAATTTTTGTTTATCAGAATTTATATTATCGCCTTCACATTTAGCAATCAATTCATATTGTTTATTTTTATGTAATATCACAATATCAAATTCTTTAAACAATAAACCTTCTGTATCTTTTATAAAAATAAGTTCAGATAAAAAATCATAAAGCAAACTTTCTTCATCTTTAGAAAATAAAACTAATTGATAAGTTTCTTTTTTATCTAAACTTTCTAAATCAACCATAATTTCTTCTAATGCTAATGCAGAATTTTCAAAAACTTTTTCTAAAGTTTTACCATAACCTTCAAAAATAATATCAGCAGTATGTGGAAAAAATTTATACTTCATCTTTTATATTCCTTCTTTCAACCACAATATTAATTTGAGTTAAAACACCATCTCTTTCTTCTTTAACAATAATATTTCTATCAGTAATTTGTTTAACTATGTCCTTTACTTCATAATTAGCTTGCATTTTATCACCAATTAATACAGAATTTAATAAATATTCACTAGAAATTTGTTCTATAGTAATTTGTTTAACTATACCCAAAACAAATAATTCTCCATTTGCAAGATCAAATAATCTTTTTAAAAATTGAAATAATAAATTCTTTAGATCTCTAGATCTTATAATAACAGTTTTTGTAACTTTTAATTCTATATCTGAAGGATTAATAACTATCTCAAACATTGATAAAGCAATTTTAGAAAAAGCACCTTCTATACTATTTCCTTTAGATGTTAAAGTTATTTCTTCTACTTTAGTCTTCATAGTCTTATAAAAATTTTATAATTAATAAATATATCTTTAAACTATGAAATAATCTTTCAAAACACTAATTCTAGCGTAAACTTTATAAATACCTTCAAGATCCAAGTTTTATTCAATTAACGGGGGAATATTCAAAGATGGCTAAGCTAAAACCACATTTAAATGTTGTATTCGTAGGTCACGTAGATCACGGAAAAAGTACTACAGTTGGTAGACTTATGTATGATGCAGGTGTAATTCCTGAACAAGAGATGAGAAAATTAAAAGAAATGGCTCAACAACTTGGTAAAGCAGGTTTTGAGTTTGCTTTTGTTATGGATAATCTTAAAGAAGAAAGAGAAAGAGGAGTTACAATTGATTTAAGTCATAAAAAGTTTGTTACAGGAAAATATGAATGTACAATTATTGATGCTCCAGGTCACAGAGATTTTATTAAAAACATGATTACAGGAGCTTCTCAAGCTGATGTAGCTTTTTTAGTTGTAGCTGCTCCAGATGGAGTAATGGCTCAAACTAAAGAACATGTATTCTTACTAAAAACATTTGGTGTAAACCAATTATGTGTAATAGTAAATAAAATGGATGTAATTAAGTTTGATGAAGCTAAATTTAATCAAGTTAAAGCTGATATAACTAACTTATTAAAGTCTGTAGGTTATAAACCAGATCAAGTTAAATTTATTCCAGCTGCTTCTTTCTTAGGCGATAATATTGTTAAGAAAAGCACTAATATGGCTTGGTATACAGGACCTACTGTTGTAGAACAAATAGATATGTTTAATCCTCCTGAAAAACCAACAAATTTACCATTAAGACTTCCTTTACAAGATGTATACAACATCACAGGTATTGGAGTAGTTCCAGTTGGTAGAGTAGAAACTGGTATTATGAAAGTTGGAGATAAAGTTTTAATAACTCCAGGTAGAGAAGGCGTTGGTGTAAAAGGAGAAGTTAAAACAATTGAAATGCACCATGAACAAGTTCAAATGGCTGAACCTGGTGATAACGTAGGATTCTCAGTTAGAGGAGTAAACAAAAAAGACATAGCAAGAGGAGATGTAGTTGGACATGAAGCTAGTCCACCAACTGTTGTAACTGAATTCACAGCACAAATAGTTGTACTAAATCATCCAACTGTTTTAACTGTAGGATACACTCCAGTATTTCATATACACACAGCTCAAGTAGCATGTCAATTTGTTAAATTACTAAAAAAATTAGATCCTGCTACAGGTCAAGTTGCACAAGAAAATCCAGATATGTTAAAGAATGGTGATGCAGCTGTTGTAGTAATTAGGCCTACAAAACCTTTAGTAATTGAAAAACAAAAAGAAATACCACAAATGAGTAGATTTGCAGTAAGAGATGCAGGTCAAACTGTTGCTGCTGGTATGTGTATTGATTACGTTAAGAAGTAAATTACTTCTTTTTTTCTTTATTATTTATTATTATATTATTATAAAAGTTTATAAATGATTTTCTTGTTTAAAGTTTATGGAATTAATAACAGATTTTCAGAAAATTATAGAACCCACAAAATTTTATTCTGCTCAAGAACTAAGAAGAATAATTTTGAATTTATTTCCATTAGGAAAACAATCAAGCAGAAAAGGATATGAACCTATAATGGAAGTTAAATTCCAAGGGCTTTTATTTATTAATAATTCTGTTCCTGGCAGTTTATCTTTAAATTTTGATAAAATATACGCAAGGACACAATTTTCTGAAGGTACAAGAGAAGAGATTCTTGAAAGATTAATTCTAGATAGACAAGAAGGTTTTGGTTGTTGGGTGGAAATAATTGAAATGTTAGAAAAACCAAACAATATGGGAAAGATAAAAACTATGTTTGATTATAATTCTGTAGGTTTTTCAACTGGTTATAGATTAAGAGATAGATAATTAATGTTTATTACTTATTAATAATACTAAATAATATAAATTTTCTAAATAAAATATTAGGTTTTACAACTAAGAAAGCTTTAAAAACACTTATCTTTTTCATTTAACTATGCAAAAAGCAAGAATAAAATTAGCAAGTGCTGAAATAGGTTTATTAAATGATGTAGTTAATTCTATAGTAGAGATAGCTAAAAAAACTAATACTGCAATTAAAGGCCCAATACCTTTACCAACTAAAAAATTAAAAATTACAACAAGAAAATGTCCTTGCGGTGATGGTAAAGCTAGTTTTGATAGATATGAAATGAGAGTTCATAAGAGATTAATAGACTTAGGTGTAGATGAAAGAGCTTTAAGGTTAGTAATGAGAGTTCCTTTACCAAAAGGTGTTAATATTGAAATTAATTTATTAGAAAAATAATTATAAATATTCTATTTCAATTTCTAATTCTTCTTTATCTTTACTTGATTCTATAATAGCAGGTATTAAGTTCCTAGATTTAATTTCTTGTTTATGTCTTAATATTATTCTCCTAGAAGTCCATAATTTATAATTTACTTCATCAATTAATATGTCTTGTTTATTTATTCTCAGCTCTAAACAAAGTTTATTTCTTAAGATCTTTAATTTTTTAATCTCTTCGTTTTTATCTTTCAATTTTAATAATTCTGTATAATTAAATGAAGGTTTCTCTGTATAAATTACTCCCCTAATTATAGTTCCTTGTTCAGTTTCTAAATCAAATTTTTTCCTATCAAATTTTTCCATAATTTTGTTTATATTCTTTATTTAATATATTTTATTACTAAGATAAGTTTTATAAAAGAAATAAAATACTCAAAACTACGCCAAGGTCGCCTAACCTGGTATGGCACAGGATTGCTATACAATGGTTGCAGATATCCTGCGTCTTCACAGACTTGTGGGTTCAAAAACCATTTAAAAGCACTATCAAGAATAATGGCTTGACGCCTGTAAATGTTTGATAGTCCCACCCTTGGCGTGCTTTAATTAATAAGCTTTAAAAACCAGGAATTTATTCTAACATTATGTTAAAAATAAATGACAAAGCTCCAGATTTTTCTTTAAAAGACAAAGAGGGAAATACAGTAAAATTATCTGATTTCAAAGGTAAGGATTTAGTTCTTTATTTTTACCCAAAAGATGATACTCCAGGTTGTACAGCTGAAGCTTGTAGTTTTAGAGATGAATTTTCTGAATTTAAGAAAAAAGGAATAATAGTTTTAGGAGTTAGTATGAATAATGAAGTTTCACATAAAAAATTTAGTGATAAATATAAATTAAATTTTAATTTATTATCAGATCCAGAAGGAATAGTTTGTAAAAAATATGATTCTTATGGAAAAAAAAGTATGTATGGAAGAGAATATTATGGAATTTTCAGAAAAACATTTTTAATAAATAAAGAAGGAAAAATTAAATATATCTTTGAAAAAGTTAAGACAGATGATCATGCTAATGAAGTTTTAAAATTATTTGATTAATATGGGAAAAAAATACAGAGTTGAATTAGATAGAGAAGGTTGCATAGGTGCAGCTGCTTGTGTTGCTGTAGATTCAGATAATTGGATGGTTGTTGAAGATGGAAAAGTTGATCTAAAAGATAGTAAACAAGATCCAAAAACTAAATTCTTTACAAGAGAAATAGATGAATCTGAATTAGATAAATGGAAAGAAGCAGCAGAATCTTGTCCTGTCTTAGTAATTCATATTGTAGATCTAAGTACTGGTAAAAGAATAATATAATATAGAAAAATTTATAATCTATTTTTATTAAATCCTATTATGGTTAAATATGAGGCATTAGAAAAAATTGCAAAAGAATGGAATGGAGGTAAAAACATTCATTTAATTACTTCTGGATGGAGTGATTATTCAAAAGCAGTAGCTAAAGGGATTTCTAATCAAACATATGATAAACGTGTTGAATTTGCTAAAGTTTTATATGATGAAAGAAGTAAATTTAAAGGTGATGTTAAATATATAGAATTTTTAGTTAGTTTATGTCTTGTGCAAGATCCTACTTTAAAAAAAGTATTAAGTTCTTTTGATCGTTAACTTTATAATTTAAAAGTTGCAACCCTAATTATTTCTATATTTACTCTTTCTTCAATAAATCTTTTTAATTCTTCTTTTGTTCTATAAAGTAAACTCATATTTCCAGATATTTTTTGTAAACTAGGGCTACCAGAATCAGGTTTAGAACCTCTTAATTCATCATAATTATTATAAACCATAATAATTGCATCATGAGCTTCTATCAAATAAAGTCCGTGTTTTTCTGAAAACTCTGCAGCATGTTTTACCAAAGCACAAGATATAAGTTGATAATCATATAAAGACATATAACTTAATTTTTTACCTAATTGATTAGTAAACATAGGCCTATTTTCTTCATCAATAATCTCTCTCGATGCTCCATAAAGACTATCTGCTAATTTATCTAAACTTAAACCATGAATATTTAATTTTTCTCTGTATTGAGTCATAAATAAATTATAAGAGAAATATTTTTAAGCCTATTTAATATAGGAATATTATGAAAACAGAATGTCCAAAATGCAAAAGTAAACATATTGATGCAGTAGAGCTAATGGGAAGTAAATTCTTAATATGTCTAAGTTGCGGTTATGATGAATCTGAAGAAATGGAAGCTTATCCAGAATCTAGAGGTGGAAAAGGAGGAAGAGGAACTCCTTACAAAAGAGGCGGCCCAATGAGATCTATAAAAAGATAAGTATTATATAATAATAAATTCTAATAACTTTAAAAGTGGTGAAGATGAAAATCTATATTGGTTCAGATCATGCAGGTTTTAAATTAAAAGAGAAATTAAAGCCTTTTCTAATAAAATACAAAGTTCAAGACTTAGGAAATTTAATCTACAATAAAAATGATGACTATCCAGTTTATGGTTTAAAAGTTGCTAAAGCAGTATCAAAAAATAAAAATTCTATAGGAATTTTAGTTTGTGGTTCTGGTCAGGGTGTTGCAATAGCAGCAAATAAAGTTAAAGGAATAAGAGCAGCTGTAGCTGAAAATGTTAGAGATGCATTTCTAGCTAAAAATGATGACAATGTTAATGTCATATGTTTACCAGGAAGATACACAAAATTAATTCTAGCAAAGAAAATAATAAATAAGTTTCTAGAAACTAAATTTAGTAAAGCTAAAAGATTTACAAGAAGAGTAAATGAAATTAAAAAAATAGAAAAACCATAACATTTATATAACAACTGTTACTTAAATATAACATATGTTACAAGAAAAAGACACAAAGGTAATATTTGGAAATAAAGGAGGTTTTGCTATAGCAAGATTAATATTTAACAGCCCCCATAAAAAATACCACATTAGAGAGTTATCTAAAGAGACAAAAGCATCCACAACAGCAATTACAGAAGGAATAAATATTTTAGAAAAATATAATATAATAAAAATTGAAAAAGGAAAAGTAACTACAGATATACAAGCAAATATAGATTCAGAAGCTTATAGATTTTACAAATTAGTTTTTAACTTATATAGGCTAAATAGATATTTAATAATTGAGAATATTGTTAAATATTTTAATAATCCAGAATGTATTGTATTATTTGGATCTTTCTCAAAGGGGGAAGACATGGAAAATAGTGATATAGACATATTTATTTTATCATCAAATAAAAAACCAAATTCAGAAGAATTTAACAAATTTATATCCATAATTGAAAAAGAGTTTAATAGAAAAGTCAATTTTACAATATTAAAATCAATAAATACCTCAGAAAACAGTTTTAAAAATGCTTTAGCAAATGGAATAGTACTATATGGTTATCTAAAGGTGATATAATGATAGATAAATTTGAGGAATATATAAAATCTGGGAAAGTTAAAAAAAGAACAAAAGATATTGTGGAAGCACAATCACTCTTAGAAAGATCAAAAAAAAGAATGAAATATATCAGAGAATTAAATAAAGAAACAGCTTTCTTAGTGTTAGAAGACGTTTATGAATCTGCTAGAGAAGCAGCACAAGCACTAATGTCTAAAGAAGGTTTTAAACCATATTCTCATGAAGCAACAATAAGTTTTGTTAAAGAATATTATAAAAAGGAATTTAGTGAATATGAAATAATACAGTTTGATAGATTCAGAGAAATAAGAAATAACGCACTTTACAGAGGACAAGAAGTTAGCGTTGATGATGCATTAAAATGTTCTGAATTTTCAAAGATTTTTATAAAAAAAGTGGAAAAATTATTAATAGAAAAATGAAATACAAAATAATTCCAACATTAATATCAAATAATCAAAAAGAATTAGATCAATTAATTAATAAATACAAAAACAATTTCAATTATTTTCAAGTTGATGTAATGGATGGAAAATTTGTTAAAAATAAATCTAATTGGTTTAATTTTAAATTAAATAAAAAATTTAAATATGAGGCACATTTAATGTTGGATGATCCTGAAAAATGGATTAATAAAAACTATAAAAAATTTGAAGTTTTAATAGCTAATTTTGAAAGAGTAAAAGATCCATTAAAATTAATTAGATTTATTAAAAGTAAAAATAAAAAATTAGGATTTGCATTAAATCCAGAAACACCCATAATAAATATTATACCTTATTTAAAAGAGTTAGATAGAATATTAATTTTAACAGTTCATCCTGGCAAATATGGAGCAGAATTTATTCCAAATACATTAGAAAAAATAAAGACGTTAAGAATGAATTACAAAGGAAATATAGAAGTAGATGGCCATATGAATCCAATAACAATTAAACAATGTAAAAAAGCAGGTGCTAACTTATTTGCTGTTGGTTCTTATTTGCAAAATAATAATAACTTAAAAGAAAATGTTAAAAATCTAAAGAAATTATTAAAAATTAGATAATTGTGTTTCTAATTCCCAACTATTTGCTAGATACCTATTCTCTAAAAAAACAGTAGGTGTAAGAATTCCACAACTACCTTTATAGTCAGTACCATTACATTTAGTTTTTAATCTTTCATAATTAGATTTTCCATCTTGTCCATAAACATTTTTACATCTGCCATCTTGTCCAAACAATTCTAACTCAACACATATTTTATCAAATTTAAAATATCCAAACCTCTCTTCTAATCTCCTTTTATCTATCATTTTCAAATATTCTCTTGATATGGGAAAATATGGATCAAAATAAACTTCAACAGTTCTTCTACTTTCATGTTTTAAATGATATGAAATATGGTTAGTATCATTATTACAATTTTCTTCCATTACAAAACATCTCTCTCCAAATAATTTAATTTTACTTGAATCTTTTAACTCTCTATATTTTAGATTATTAACACATCCAGCAAGTAGTCCAATTAAAATAATATATTTTTTCATAATTATAAATTTTAATTTCTATTTATTAATTTTTACTAAATTCATTATATAATTATGAACTACAATCTAGAAAACTATAAAAACATACTTATCTATAAAATAGCATGAGTTTTTTTGATAAAATAAAGAATTTATTTAAAAATAAAGATTTTCCAGTTAAAAGTGTAACTACAGCTCCTCAAGAAAAACAAGAAGATTCTGAAAATGAACAAATAAAAGAAGATTCAAATAATAATGAGACAAATTTAGAAGAAACACATGAAGAAGTTCAAGAAGTAGAAAAATATAAAGAATATAATAAAGAAGAAGCTTTAGAGATCTTAGATTCTATTAAAATAGATATTGATAGCCTAGCTCTGGAAAAAATTCAAAGTGAAGCTGAAACATTAAATAGTTATGCAAAAATGTTGATTAAAGATATTAGTAATTATCAAGATTTTAAAGATGAAAAAGATAAAGTAGAAGCAGCAATAAAAGGAATTGCTGGAAAAATTAAAGTAATTAATAATCATGGTTTAGAATTAAAAAACCTATTAGCAAATTTAGAAAACCATTATTACTCAATATTAATTAAAGGTTTTAAAAAATTATATGAAAAAACTGAAAATGATGATGTTCAGAAGGTAATAAATGATATAGAAAAAGATTTACAAATAATTAAAAATCTAGATACAAAAATTACAAAAGTTATAGGTTATAATGAGTTATTTAACCCAGAAAAAAATCCAGAATATAAAAAAGAAATAGAAAAAGAAGCTGTTAAAAGAATTATTCATGGTGATTTAAATGAATTAATTAGTAATATGTTGTTTGGAGTAATTCATACTAGTTTAAGTGCCAAATCTAAGATAGAAAAATTTGATTATGTTGAGATTATAAAAGAAAGAATATAATTTACAGATAAAATTCCAAAACTTTATATATTATACTATAATATTTAGTTTATGTTAAATAAATCAGAGTTTGAAAAAATAAGAAAAGAATTAAATGATTATGAAGTTAAGAGAGAAGAAACAATCCAGATTTCTAGAAATGTTATAACATTATCAAAACAAATTATTTATTCAGTTCATAGAAATGAATTAGATCAAGCTTCTAAATTAACAAAAGAAATAAAATCTAAAATAAAATTATTAGATAAAAAGAAAAGTTATGATACAGGAATAAGTTTTGTAGCTTTTCAAGAATATGTTGAAGCTATTGTATTTTATGAATTAGTAAAAAACAATAAATTTCCTAGTAAAAAATATCTAGATGTAGAGGTTGAAGCTTACTTAAGTGGTTTAGCAGATTTAACTGGAGAATTAGGAAGAAAAGCAGTTCACGATGCTATTAAAAAAGATTTTAAAAGTGTTTTAAAAATAAAAGAAATAGTAGAAGATATTTATGGTGAATTTTTAAAGTTTGATTTAAGAAATGGAGAATTAAGAAAAAAATCAGACGCAATTAAATGGAACTTAAATAAATTAGAAGACATGGTATTTAATTTAAATTCTAGAATTTAATTTATTTATAATAACTTAATCCTTTGCTAAACTTATGTGTTGTTAAATTAGTAAAATCATCTTTTAAATATCCTAAAGCCTTTGCATGCCAGCTTAATTTTTTAGCAGGTTCTCCAATGATTTTAGAAGCTATATTTTTATATTCTAGAGAAACACCAGAATTAGGATTTAATTTTGTCATAGGTTTAACTTTACTTAATGCTTCTAAAACTCTAACATTATCTTTTATTACTCCAACTAATGGAACTCCGCTTAATCTTTCCATATCAGCAGCTTTTAATTCATAATTTTTACCTCTAACTTTGTTTAATATCATTCCATTAATATTCATTTTTTTGTCTTTAGCTAATTTAACAGCTCTTAAAGTTGTACTTAATGTTGGTAAATCTGGAGTACTCATAACATATAATTCATCTGCTGCAGTAATTGTAGCTAAAATTTCTTCATTTAATGTAGGTGAAGAATCAACTAAAATAACATCATAATTATTTTTTAATCCCTGCATTCTCTCTCTTAATTTCATATAATTATTAGTAGAATGAATAGAATTTCCAGCTGCCCCAGGTATAACATCAAAACCAAGTTCATGTTTATGTAAAACTTCATTTGCCTTTAATTTTCCACTTAAAAGATCATGAATAGAACTTCTTGCATTAACATTTCCCAAATGCAAAGAAATATTTGGAGAAGAAAAATTTGCATCAACAACAGCAACTTTTTTACCAAAATCTTGAGCTAAAACATGAGCTAAATTAATAACAGAAGTAGTTTTACCTACACCACCTTTAATTGAAATAATTCCAACAACTTTTCCTTTAACCAAGATTATCTTACCTCTCTTTGAATATAGTCTTATAGCTTAGTTTAGTATTTATTAAGCTTTTCATTCTACAGTTTTCTTTATATATTTATTATAATTCTCTCTTTTAATATTACTAGTATAATTTCTACCAGCATTAGTTAATTCAAAGATTCTAACATATTCAGAACTAAATATCTCTGCTGCTAATTTCTTGCCTATTAAATATGTTAAATGTTTTTCAACAGTTCTCCAATTAACTCCTGAATCTGTAGAAATTTGATTTATTGTTTTTTTATCATTACCAACAGTTAATAATATTATATCTCTTATAACATTAAATGTTCTTTTATGTTCTTTATTTTCTTGTTCAATATCTATAGTTAAATAATTAACATTTTTTATTAAATCTACTTGCTGTATAATAATTGAAGCACCTATTAATTCTCCCCCATAATATAAAGGATTTGTATTAAAAATTAAATCTAAACCACTTCCATCTTTTGTTTGTTTTTGAGTTTTAAAATTTAAAGAAGATCCTTCTTTAGTTTTTGTAATAATTGTATTTAATTCAAAACTAAATTCGCTTTTTACTAATGGAAATAATTGTCCTAAAACTTCTTTTTCTTCATAACCAAATAATTTTTCAGCAGAACTATTCCACAAAATAACTTTTCCAGCAAGATCAATTGCAACAATAACTTCATTAGAATTTTTTATAATATTTAGAATAAGTTCCTCACTCTGTCCACCAGTTTTTATCATAGAAATATATAGTAAAGAGTATATATAAACATTTTCTTTTAGCCCTAACCTATGTCCATTTTAATATAAAAGATAGAATTAAATTTAACCCTTATATTTTAAAATATTTCTCATTCCACCAGCAGGATTTATTACATCTCCATTATACCTTGGAATAAAATGAATAATTAAATGATCAACAGTTCTCCCAGCTACTTTACCTTCATTAACTCCAATATTATAACCTTGTGGAGAAAATTGTTGATCCATTGTTTTTTTTAATTCTTTTATTAATTCATATAAATTATTTATTTCTTCACCACTTAAATCAAAAAAAGATATAACATGTCTTTTAGCAATTATTAAACAATGTCCTAAATTTGTTGGATTTATATCATAAATAGAATAAAATAAAGAATTTTGTTTTAGAATTATTGTTTTATCACTTTTTAATCTGCAAAATAAACATTCACTCTCTTTCATAGATAATTATTATTTAATTTGTTTATATAATTTCTGATTAATCTTTCACAAATCTTAAATAATGTTTTTAATAAACAAACTAATGACTGAAGTATTATATTTAAAAGATTGTTATTTAAAAGAATTTGATGCTACTGTAATTAGTGTTAAAGATAATAAATATATAACTTTAGATAAAACAGCTTTCTATCCTGTTAGTGGGGGACAACCCAATGATACTGGTAAGATAATTTCTAGTGGAATAGAATACAATGTAATATTTGTAGGTAAATTTGATAATAATATATCTCATGAAGTTGACAAAGAAGGATTAAAACAAGGAGACAAGGTTCATTGTATTATTGATTGGAATAGAAGATATAAATTAATGAGAATGCACACAGCAGCACATATTCTAGATAGTGTAATTCACAAAGAAAGCGGAGCTTTATTCACAGGAAATCAATTAGGTGAAGATAAATCTAGATTAGACTTTAATTTAGAAACTTTTGATAGAGAAAAAATGCAAAGTTATATTACAAAAGCAAATGAAGAAATAAAAAAATCTAAAGAAGTTAAAATAAGTTTTATGCCAAAAGAAGAAGCTTCAAAATTATCCATGTTATTAGAATGGGATTATGGAGATATGAAAGAACTAAGAGTTATTGATATAGAAGGAATAGATAAACAGCCTTGTGGAGGAACACATATAAAAAATACTTCTGAAATTAAAGAAATTATATTTGATTCTGTTGATAATAAAGGTAAAGGAAGAAAAAGAATTTATTTTAAGTTAAAAGATTAGGGTTTTATTCTAGCTAATCCAGGATGATTATCATAAGTTGAATTCATTGTCCTTCTCATTACTCTATTTCTTTCTAAATGTGGAGATAAATCATAAGC
>JAHFKB010000002.1:0-2433 GCA_023245565.1 archaeon | reverse complement strand
TTTATTTTAAGTTAAAAGATTAGGGTTTTATTCTAGCTAATCCAGGATGATTATCATAAGTTGAATTCATTGTCCTTCTCATTACTCTATTTCTTTCTAAATGTGGAGATAAATCATAAGCCACCATTGCTTTTGCTATATCTTTAGGAATATAATATAAACCTCCAAATAAAGAATGTTCTATAGATAGTTCGTATAATTTTCCTATTCTAGTCTGATTAACAACAAATCTATGTCTTGCAAAAAGTTCAACTGATTCTGGACTACAAGCAATTTCAAAATTAGGAACTACACGTATTCTTTCTCTAAAAAAATCTCCTGACTGATCTAATTCATTTGGATTAAAATTAATTGACCCCATATGATACATTATATAGACAACATCATCCATCTTCTGAATATCATTTATTTTTGGAAATGTTTTAAAGATATCAGGACATCTAGGCAGTTGTAAAATAGAATTCCAATTTTTACCTTTACGTTTTTTATAGTTTAAAAGTGCATTAATTATATCTTCAGGATTTCTAGCGTAAAAACCAAAATTGATTAATCCTTTTTCTTCTTTAATACCATATAAATCCATAAGTAAAAGAAAATCAAAAAATATTTAAAACAAACTATTTATAAGAACTTTAATATAATTTTTCTTAAATTTATAATTTTTAATAACATATAGTTTGCTTCTTCTATATTTATTTCTTTTCCATAATAATTAATATCATTTCTTATTTTCCTAATTACGTCAAATTCATCACCTAAATTACTATTTTTAATTACTTCTTTAAGAAACGAAGTATAACATTCATGATTGTAAATTTTATATCCATTTTTAATAGCTAAAGCTTCTAATAATTCTCTTAATGAATCATAAGCTAAGGAAATTTTTGAATTAGCAGTTACCTCATCCATATAAAGTTTTTTCTGAGATTGTAATTTATTATTACTAGTTTTAATTAAAGAACTTATTAAACCTGCATCAATATTTATCTCTTTTGCAGTTTTATTGTTTAAACATTCTTTCCAGTCCATTCTAATTTACCTACTATAACATAACCATTAATTATATTATTACTAAGTTCAATATCTTTTATATCATTAATGGACTTAAACCAGAAAATTTGTATCTTTCTTTTGTAAATCTTCTCAAATTTTTGAAAATCTATATTTTTTTTAATAGAAAAAATAGCTAGATCAATATCAGAATCTACTTTAGCTTCTGCCTTTGATAAAGAACCAAATAATACTAATGTAGGATTTACTAAATTTTCCTCTAAGTATAAAAATAATTCTTCCATTTTATAATTCCAATACAATCTAGACAAATGAATAAAATATTTGTTGTCTTTATTTGCATAATACAAAAGATTATTTCTATATTCCTCCATTAATAATAATCCTTCTTTTTTATAATAGTTAAGCAGTGTTGATGCTGTCGGAGGTGAAACTTTAATAATCTTAGAATATTCTCTCACATTAATTCTATTATAACAATCTTCAAAAAAAGGCCTCAAATCATTAAATATTTTTAACATATGTTAAATATTTTTAACAACTTTATATATTTTACTATTTACAATAAGCTAAAGCAATTTTTATATCATAATTTATTTTATAATTTTTAGGTTTTCTTTTCTTTAATTCTATTTTATGTCTTCCTTCTTTATATTTTAATTTATAATTATTTCTAGCATAAGCTTCTTCACCTTCTAAAATATACTCTACTTTAATCATATCTTCACTTGGAATGCCTAAATCACAATTAGTTTGATACTCAGGCCCGCATGCACTTAAACTTAAAGCTAAAATAAGTTCTAAAGTTTTCATTTTTCATTCATACAATCCCATTCAATTAAATCATCAGGTCTAGAATCAGTTTCCTCAGATTTATTTATACCATAAACAGATAATTCAGAATCTTTATTTAATAAAACCCAACCAGGCTTTACAATTATTCCAGTGCAATCTGTATTAGGTTCATAAAAACTATTATAATCCCTAAATGATTCATATAATGTTCCATCTTCTCCTGAATAATATAAACAATTACCTTTACAATGATCAGCTAATGTTTCTTTTATTTCATCAAAACTATTATTATAAATATTTAAAGGATGTCCGTCAATTTTAACAGAATTATAGACAATAGAATCTTTATAAGTTCTAGTATTCCTAATAGCTTTCTTTGGATTAATTTCAGATTTAGGATTTAATTTTCTTTTAGGTTCAAGTTTTTCTAAAACTACTTCTTCTAAATTAGATTTATTTTTATAATGTAACTTACTTTCAGAACTACTAGGAATTAATCCATATAAAGCTAATAAAGCTCCAACTATTAATCCACCATAAATTAATCTTTTCATATTTATATTATAAGTTTAGAACTTTATAAAACTTTCCATTGTTACTACTAAATAGATACAAATTTATTTATAA
>JAHFKB010000030.1:1230-11708 GCA_023245565.1 archaeon | reverse complement strand
TTGGAATGTAAATAAAAATCAAGACGTATGTGGTGATGCTTCTTGTTCTGGTGGTTTTAGATTTATAGGAAATACTCCTGCTAAAAATAGTTTTACTTTTATAGAAACATGGAAAGAGTTTTCTAAAATGTTTAAAAAATTTGGATATACTCAAATTCAAAGATATCCTGTTGTTGCAAGATGGAATCCCACAGTTGATTTTACTATTGCTAGTATTGCAGCATTTCAACCATTTGTGATTTCTGGAGAAGTAAAACCTCCTGCTAAAAAATTAATTATTCCTCAATTTTGTTTAAGATTTGGAGATATTGATAATGTTGGAATTACTGGAAGTCATATGACTGGTTTTGTTATGATAGGACAACATCAATTTTTAGATAAAAAAGAATGGGATCAAAATAAAGCTTTAAGTGAAATACATAATTGGTTGAAAAAAGGTTTAGGTTTAGATAATAAAGAAATTTATTTTCATGAAGATGCATGGGCAGGTGGTGGAAATTTTGGACCTTGTATGGAATTTTTTTCTAGAGGTGTAGAAATAGGAAATCAAGTTTATATGATGTATGAACAAACTTCTAATGGAAATAAAGAATTAATTATGAAAGTTTTAGATATGGGTATGGGACAGGAAAGATCTACTTGGTTTTCACAAGGATGTGCTACAATATATGATGCTAATTTTCCTAAAGTTATGAAAGAGCTTTATAAAATTTCAGGATTAAAGACTGATGAAAAATTAATGAGTAAATTTATTCCTTATGCTGGTTATTTGAATGTTGATGAGGTCGAGGATTTAGATAAAACTTGGATGGAAGTTGCTAAAAATGTAGGACTAGGTGTTGATGATTTAAAGAAAAAAATATTACCATTAAGTGCTTTGTATTCTATAGGAGAACACTCTAGATCTTTATTATTTGCTTTAAATGATGGAGGATTACCTTCTAATGTTGGTGGAGGATATAATTTAAGAATTTTAGCTAGAAGATGTTTTGAATTTATTGAGAAATATAATTGGAAAATTGATTTATTTGATATATGTAAAAAACATGCTGAAGAATTAGAACAACAATATCCTGAATTATTAGAAAACTTAGATGAAGTTAAAAAAATATTAGATGTTGAGAAAAATAAATATTTTATTAATAAACAAAAATCTAAAAATATTGTTGAAAAAATAATTAATGAAAAACAAAAAGTTGATATAGAAAAATTAATTGAATTGTATGACAGCAATGGTATTGCACCCGAGTTAATTGCTGAAGAACTGAAAATTAAAATTCCTGATAACTTTTATGGTTTAGTTGCTTCTAGACATGAGAAGAAAATTCAAGAACATCAGACTCATAAAGATGAACAATTAAATTTAAGTGATTTAAAAGAAACTAAAGCTTTATATTTTGATGATTATAAATTAAGTGAATTTGATGCTAAAATTTTAAAAATTATTGGAAATAAATTTATTTTAGATAAAACTGTTTTTTATCCTACATCTGGAGGACAGTTACATGATATTGGAACTTTAAATAATATTAAAGTCTTAGATGTATTTAAACAAGGAAAAATTATTGTTCATGTTTTAGAAAATTCTAATTTAAGAGTTGGAGATAAAGTTCATGGAAAAATAGATTTTAGTAGAAGATTACAATTAGCACAACATCATACTTCTACACATATTGTTAATGCTGCTGCAAGAAAAGTTTTAGGCAAACATATTAATCAAGCTGGAGCTAAAAAAACTTTGGAAAAAGCACATATAGATATTACACATTATCAGAGTTTAAGTGAAGAAGAATTAAAGAAAATTGAAGATGAAGCTAATAAAATTATAAAAAAAGCAATTAAAATTAATAAGAGTTTTATGTCTAGAGAAATAGCTGAAAAAAAATATGGATTTAGTATTTATCAAGGCGGAGTTCCTATTGGAAATGAATTAAGAATTGTAGATATTTCTGGAGTTGATGTTGAAGCTTGTGGCGGTACTCACTTGGAGAATACAAAAGAAGCTGAGAAGATTAAATTATTAAAATCAACTAAGATTTCTGATAGTGTTGTTAGGATAGAGTTTGTTGCTGGAAAAGCTGCATTTGATGAAGAGAATAAAGATATTAATATAATTAATGAATTAAGTTTATTATTAAATTGTGAAAAAAAACAAATAACTTTTAGATTACAAGAATTATTTTTATTATGGAAAGATATTGTTAAAAAAGAAAAAACCATTGATAAGTTTGAATTGAAAAGTAAAGATGTTTATGATGGAGATTTAATTGAGAAAAGTCTTGAGATTTTAAAAACACAACCAGAACATTTGGTTAATACTGTTAAAAGATTTATAAAAGAAATAAATGATAAAATAAAAAAATAAATTTACTTTTTAGTGTCTGCTGGTTTTATTTGACCAAGAAAAAAATCACATTTATCTAATGAATCTGTAGAAACAAGTCCTTCAGGAGTGTTTTTCCAACTTCTACTTATACAATATTCTGAAGTATTTTTCCCCTTACCATCTTGTGCAGGCATTACAAATACTTCTCTAGTAGGGAATGTTTTTCCTCTTCCAGTTTCTGTTAAAGTATAAACATCTGCTCTTAAGCCATTGCTTCTAGCAGTAAAACATGATTCTAGTTCAGCAGAATAAAAATTTTTTCCATCTGGTAAATCTACTCTAACTATTCTTTTAGTACATTTTTCAGCTTTACGTGCTTCGTCAACACCATATTCTGTTCTATAATTTCCAATTCTTCTTCCATCTACAATTACTGGAAGATCAAGAACCATATTATCTTTAACTTGGCTCATTTCTGTAGCACATGCACCTAATAAAAGTGCTAATCCGCTTATACTTTTTGTTATATTCATTTTAAATCACTATCCTATAGTAGAAACAAGTTATTTATATATTTTTTGGTTATGTTTATTATTGCATTTTTAAGAGAAATGTTTATAAATTTTTAACTTTTACAGGCAATAGTCTTATGGAGAATAATTAAAATGACACAGCAACAACCGATATTTATTTTAGCAAATGATTCACAAAGAACTAGTGGGAAAGATGCTCAAAGATCTAATATTATGGCTGCTAAATTAGTAGCTGAAACTGTTAGAACAACATTAGGTCCAAAAGGCATGGATAAAATGTTAGTTGATTCTTTAGGAGATATTATTGTTACAAATGATGGAGTTACAATTTTACAAGAAATGCAAATAGAACATCCTGCTGCTAAAATGGTTGTTGAGGTTGCAAAGACTCAAGAAAATGAAGTTGGTGATGGAACAACTACTGCTGTAATTTTAGCTGGTGAATTATTAAAAAATGCTGAAAGATTATTAGATAAAGAAATACATCCAACTGTAATTACAAAAGGTTATAGGATGGCTGCTGAAAAAGCACAAGAAGTTTTACAAAACATTGCTGAAGATGTTAATATTAAAGATCTTACAATTTTGAAAAATATTGCTATGACTGCAATGACTGGAAAAGGTGCTGAAGTAGCTAAAGAAAATTTAAGTGAATTAATTGTTAATGCTATAAAACATGTTGTTGAAGGTGAAGGAAAAGATATTATTGTAAATGTTGATGATATAAAATTAGAGAAAAAAGTTGGAGCAGGTATTGAAGATTCTGAATTAATTGAAGGAATTGTTTTAGATAAAGAAAAAGTTCATCCATCAATGCCTAGAAATGTTAAAGATGCAAAAATTGCTTTGATTGATGTTGCTTTAGAAATTAAAAGTACAGAAGTTGATGCTAAAATACAAATTACAGATCCAGGACAAATGCAAGCATTTATTGATATGGAAGATAAAATGTTAAAAAGTATGGTTGAAAAAGTTCTTAGATCAGGTGCTAATGTTTTATTTTGTCAAAAAGGTGTTGATGATTTAGCTCAACATTATTTAGCTAAGAATGGAATTTATACTGCAAGAAGAATTAAAAAAAGTGATATGGAAAAATTATCTAGAGCTACTGGTGGAAATATTATTAGTAATTTAGATGATTTAGGAATTAAAGACTTAGGTTATGCTGCTTTAGTTGAAGAAAAGAAATTTGGTGATGAAGAATTAACTTATGTTACTGGATGTAAAAAAGCTAGAGCTGTAACTTTACTTATTAGAGGTGGTACTAGTCATGTTGTTGATGAAGTTGAAAGAGCAATTAAAGATGCAATTGGAGATATAGCTGCAGCTTTGAAAGTTGGAAAAGTTGTTGCTGGTGCTGGTTCTACTGAGGTTGAAGTTGCAAGATCACTTAGAAAATTTGCTAATTCATTAAGTGGAAGAGAACAATTAGCTGTATTAGCTTTTGCTGATGCATTAGAAGTTATTCCAATTACTTTAGCTGAGAATGCTGGATTAGATCCTATCGATAGTTTAACAGAATTAAAAGCTAGCCATGATAAGGGACAAAAATGGGCTGGCTTAGATGTATTTAGTGGAAAAGTTGTTGATGCTTGGAAGAGGGGGGTTATTGAACCTTTGAAAATTAAAACTCAAGCTATAAAATCTGCTTCAGAAGTTGCAGAATTAATTTTAAGAATTGATGATGTATTGGCTGCTGGAAGTAAAGGTGGTTCTCAAGGCCCAATGCCTCCTGGAATGGGACATGGAGATTTTGGCGGAGAATAAATATTTATTTTAATATATTATATTTTTAAGATAAAAATTTATAAATCCTTCTTTATAATTTTTTTAAATGGAAAAATTAATTCAAGATTGTGAAGTGCCTAATAATATAAAATTCCATTTAGATAGCAGGCTTGATAAAATATTAAATGATGATAGATTTTTGGCCCCTATTTCTAAAGAGGCTTTTCCAAAATTTGAAATAAATTTTGTTGATAAAACTTATATTTTAGGTTTTGATG
The DNA here is from genome assembly GCA_023245565.1 of archaeon. GTDB lineage: Archaea > Nanobdellota > Nanobdellia > SCGC-AAA011-G17 > GW2011-AR18 > JACPCE01. The sequence goes on along the minus strand of JAHFKB010000030.1, from coordinate 6,843 downwards.
GATATTCTCTTTTATATCATTTTATTGTTGATTTAGGTTATGAAGAACTTACTATTCAGGGTAAGTGTACATATAAAAGTTCATACAATTAATTTAATATATCTTATTTTTTATATAAAAATTTATAAATGGATTGTAGTTTAAAATTTTATGGCTGGTGATATTTCTGATAGGCTTGATTTTTCTCAAATCTATGTTGATAAATTAAAACTTGGAAAACAAATTAAATATGGTTTGTATGATATTGGATTTGTATCTAGTAAAAATAATCCTTCTGAATTAGAAACTCTAAGAGAAGAAGTTTGTTTATTAATGGGAAATTTTTTTGATTTACCTCTAGAAGTAAAAATGAAATATTATATTAAAGAATCTGGAGGACAAAGAGGTTATACTCCTAATGGTCTTGGTTCTTCTTCTAAAGGTAAATTTACTGATTGTAGAGAACATTTAATGATTGGGCCTAGATTAGCATATGATCATCCTTTAACATAATACAGACCTTATTTTTATGATGTTAATCCTGATATAAAAGAAGTTCCTGGTTTAGTTGAAGCTGCTGAAGATTTATTAGATAAAGCAGAAGATAGAGATTTAGAATTTTTTTCTGGTTTAGCATTGGGAATGGATTTACATCCTTCTTATTTTTCCATGAGATTAGCTTATGGTGATAGTTCAATAAGATTAAGAAGATATCCTGCTATTCAAGGAAAAATTTTACGTATAAATAATATTGAAGGTGTTGAAGCTGTTGTTGTTCAATTTCCTGATGGAAAAATTGTTGATAATTTAGTTAGAGCTAGTCCTCATAGAGATGTAGATTTTGATGCTACTGTATGGGCTGGAAAAGCTGGATTAATAATTGAAAAAAGAAATGGTTCAGTTGTGCCATATATAACTTCATCTGGATCTATGGTTGATAATTCTGGAGTAATGCTTACTTATGAAACAGGTGGAGAAATTCCAGATGCAAAACATTGGGTTATAATTGTTCCTGAAGAATCAAATACAAATAGAGATGCTGTAATTAAATTTTGACATTTTAGACCTAGATCTCCAGTGCTACCTATTCCAAGATTAAGAAATGAAAATAATTTAGATAAATATCCTTTAACTTATGAAGGAGCTTTACTTTGGAAAGTATTACATAATAGAAATTATTGTACTGATGAGAAATTAGCAGAGATGTTATCTCTTGTTAATAATAAATTAATTCCAGATGATGTTATGGTTGGGAAAATTTTAGACTGGGAAGATAGAAATGGTAAATATAAATTAAATAAATATGTTAATTCTCCTGGAGAATATAATAGGATATTAGAATTATAATTTTTTTATTATTCTTCCTTCTTTAGTGTCATCTACATAATAACCTAGAGATTTTATTTTTTCTCTTAATTCATCTGCTAATTTAAAATTTTTATCTTTTCTAGCTTCATCTCTTTTATCAACTAGATCTTGAATTTCTCTTGGTATTATTATTATTTTTTCTTCTAATATTCCAAAAATATTATTTATTTCATTCATAAGTTTTTTAACTTTTTTTACATCACTATTTGATAATTCCTCTTCAGAAATTATTTTATTTACTTCTCTTGTAAACTCAAATATTGAAGTTATTGCTTTTGGAGTTTCAAAGTCATCATCCATTGATTTTTCAAAATTTAATTTTAATTTTATTATTAGAGAATATATTTTTTTATTATTCTTAGATTTAGATTTGTAATTATTTAATTTTAGAATAAATTCATTTAATTTATTTAAAGAATTTTTTGCTTGTTCTAAGCTTTCTTCTGAGAATTCTAAGGGTTTTCTATAATGTGTAGAGAGCATTAGGAATCTGATTATATTTTTATTATAATTTTTTAATGCATCTCTTATAGTTGTAAAATTTCCTAAAGATTTTGACATTTTTTCTTTATTTATATTTAATAAACCAGTATGTAACCAATATTTTGCTAATGGTTTTTTACCTGAAATAGATTCCATTTGTGCTATTTCAGCTTCATGATGTGGAAATATTAAACCTAGGCCTCCACCATGTATATCATATTTATAACCAAATTCTTTTTCTGTTATTGCTGTGTCCTCAATGTGCCATCCCGGACGCCCCCCACCTAATTCTGTTTTCCAAGAAGGTTCATCAGGCTTAGAAAATTTCCATAAACAAAAATCTCCTTTGTTTTTCTTTTCTGGATTCTCATCTATTCTTGAAATATCATCGTTATCTTCTTGAGTTTTTCTTTTTGCTAATTTTCCATATTCTTTAAATTTAGTTAGATCAAAATAATATCCATCTGATATTTTGTAACCAATTTCTTTTTTTATTAATCTCTTAACTTGGGAAACTATTTCTGAAATATAATTTGTTGCTCTTGCATATTTATTTACTGAATTAATACTTAGATTTTTCATATCTTCTAAATAAAATTCTTTATATTTTTTTGATAGATTTTTCCAATCTGTATTTTCTTCATTTGCCTTTTTAATAATTTTATCATCTATATCTGTTATGTTTTGCAAATAAAATACTTTAAAACCTTTATATCTTAAATATTTTACAATAATATCAAATTGAATGTAAGTTTTTGCATGTCCTAAATGAGAATAATCATAAACTGTAGGACCACATACAAATATTTTTATTTTATCTTTATTTATTGGTTTAAAAATTTCTTTTTTTCTTGTTAATGTATTATATAGTTTAAGCATAAAATATTATTTTTTATTTAGTTTTTATATCTTTCTTTTGCTAATACTATAAACCATTATTATCATTATATCAACGTAAAATTAATAAATGGTCTACTTTTGTGAATAGATGCGATTACATATGAAAATAGCATTATTTACAAGAGAATTAGATGATCTAAAAACAGAAGCTTTAGTCTTAGGTTTTTATGAAAATTTAGATACTGGAGATATTGATAGATATTCTGTTATTTCTGATGGTTTATTAGAAGAGGCTGTAAGAGATAAAGATTTTACTGGAAAGTTTGGAAAAATTTTTATGTTAAGATTAAAAGGTAAAGTAAAGAGATTAATTCTTGTTGGTTTAGGTAAAAGAGAAGAGTTTGATATTCATAAAGCAAGAGAGGCTGCTGGAAAAGCAGCAGTTTATGTTAGAGATCAAGGTGTAAAAGAGCTTAGTTTTAATTTATTTGAAGATTTTAATCCAAGTGATGGTGCTTATGCTATTGTAGAAGGAGTAAAACTTGCTTTGTATCAATTTAATGATTTTAAAACACAAGGTCTTGAAGATTTAAAAAAAATAAATCAATTTACTTTAGTTGCAAGTGGAAATAATTTTGTCGATGTTGATAAGTCTATTAAAAAAGCTTTGACAGTTGTAGATTCAGTTTACTATGTAAGAGATTTGCAAAATAAACCAAGTAATGTTGTAACTCCTACTTATTTAGCTAATGAAGCAAAAAAAATTGCTATTAAATTTAAAATTAAATGCACTGTTTTAGAAAAAAATGATATGGAAAGATTAGGAATGGGTGGGATATTAGCTGTTAGCAGAGGAAGTGATCATCCTCCTAAATTTATAATCTTAGAATATGAAGGTGGAAAAGAAACAATTTGTTTTGTTGGAAAAGGAGTTACTTTTGATTCTGGAGGAATTTCTATTAAACCTTCTCAAGATATGGATGAGATGAAATTTGATATGAGTGGAGGAGCTTCTGTTTTAGGAATTATGCAATTAGCTGTTGGTTTAAAATTACCATATAGAATTATAGGATTAATTCCTACTACTGAAAATTTGCCTGGAGGTAATGCTTACAAACCTGGAGACATAATTAAATTTCATAATGGAAAAACTTCTGAAATAATTAATACTGATGCAGAAGGAAGATTAATTTTAGCTGATGCTTTATCTTATTCAAAAAGATTTAATCCTAAAGCAGTTATTGATTTTGCTACTTTAACTGGTGCTTGTGTTGTATCTTTAGGAGATCTTTATACAGGATTATTTAGTAATAGTGATGAGCTAGCTAATAAATTATTAAAAGCTGGAGATTTAAGTGGAGAATTAGTTTGGAGATTGCCTTTAAATTCTAAGTATTTTGAGTATGTTAAAAGTAATGTTGCAGATATTAAAAATGCTGGACCAAGATATGCTGGAGCAATTACTGCTGCAATATTTCTTAAAGAATTTGTTGATTGTAAACAATGGGCACATTTAGATATAGCTGGAACTGCTTGGACTACTAAAAATGGAAATGTTTTGAATCCTTGTGGTGGAACTGGTGTTGGTGTTAGGTTAGCTTTACAATTATTAGAAAATTGGAAAAAATAATTAATTATATTTTATTAAATTTATTTAGATTTTGATTTTTAAGAGTGAGGATAATTTGGAGAAATAAAGTTAAGTTTTTATATGACTTAGATATTCTAAAATTGATTTCAAATGATGCCAAACTTAAATCCTAAACAATTAGAACAAGCTATGAAGAAACTTGGAGTAAAGCAAGTAAAAATTGATGCTTATGAAGTTGTTATTAAAACTAGGGAAAAAAATTTAATTATTAGGAATCCTGATGTTATGAAAGTTAATATGATGGGTCAGGAAAGTTTACAAATAACTGGTGATATTGAAGAAGAACAAAATATAACTGAAGATGATGTTAATACTGTTGCTGAACAAGCTGGTGTAAGCAAAGATAAAGCTAGAGAAGTTTTAGAAAATAATCATGGAGATCTAGCTGCAGCAATAATGGAACTAAAAAAATAATGGAAAAAATTTTAAGATTATTACAAGAAGCAAGCAAGGCATTTAGAACAGCTGAGAATTTAAGTTATTTTAGTTATCCAATATTAATGGATAATAAAGTATTATTGTCTATTGCAAATCAATTATATATAGCAAGTTTAAATGGAGTTTATGCTGTTTTACATTATGAAAAATTAAATAAGAGATTAAGTATATTACCTTTTGATTCAAAATTAAGAATGGAAGTATTTGAAAAAGATATTAGTGAAAGAATTGGAGTAGATCCTAATTTTTCTAATGTTGTAAATGGTTTAAGAGAAATTGTAGAAGGACATAGAGAAAGTGTTGTTGAATTTTCTAGAGGAGATAGTTTTTTAATTTGTAATCAAGATTATTCTAATATTAAAAGTTTGAATATAGAATTACTTAAAGCTTATAGTTATATTATAAGAAATTTTTTAGCTAGAGTTAATGGGATGGTAAAAAATGTATGAAGATAATATAGATACACCTGATGAAGAATTAAAGAGAGCAGATCATCTTGTTTATGTTTCTTTAAAATATACTAGAACTTGTGATATTATGAAAAATGCTATGAAAAGAATGATTGCTGCTGATGAATTAGCTATGAAAGATTATTTAGAATATTTAAGGAAAAATAAAGAATTGGCTGCTGTTCCTGGAAGTGCTAAAGAAAGAGCAAATCTAGTTAAAAAACTACTTGGAAATCAAGTTAAAAAATATTTAAGTTTATATAATTTATTGAAAAAAATAGATAAAGCAGAATATACAGCTATAGAAGAATTTAGAAAAAATGTTACTTTAAAAACTAAAACTCCAAAACCTATTGATGTGAAAGTTGATGATTTGTATAATTATTTAGAAATAACTAAAGAATT
>JAHFKB010000030.1:0-1130 GCA_023245565.1 archaeon | reverse complement strand
AATGGCTATATCAAGAGTTATTGGTTGTATTTCTGCAAAAGGTGGAGTTGGTAAAACTACAAGTGCTATTAATTTAGCTGCAGCTTTAAATGTTTTTGGAAAAAATGTTACTTTGGTTGATGCAAATTTAACTGCTCCAAATGTTGGAATTTACTTAGGTGTTCCAATTGCTCCTGTTACTTTACATGATGTTTTAAAAGGAAAAAAAGATGCAAGAGAAGCAGTATTTCAGCATAAAAGTGGAGTAAAAGTTTTACCTGCAAGTATTTCTTTGAGAGATGCTAAAAGATCTGATTCTGGAAAATTAGATTTAGTTTTAAGAGATATACATGGTCATAGTGATTTTATAGTTGTTGATGGTGCTCCTGGATTAAATAAGGAAGCTATTGCAGTAATTAAAGCTTCACATGAAGTTATTATTGTAACTAATCCTGAAATGCCTGCTGTGACAGATGCATTGAAAACTGTTAAAATTTGCAGAGAACTTAAGAAGGATATTTTAGGTGTATTAGTTACTAAAACTAATGTAAAAAATGCAGATATGTCTTTGAAAGATATAGAAAATATTTTAGAAATTCCCATTATTGGAATAATTCCTGAGGATAGGGCTGTTAAATTTGCTATTGCAAGTAAAGAAGCTGTTGTGCATAGTCATCCTAAAAGTGCTGCTGCTGTTCAATATAAAAAATTAGCTGCTGAATTATTAAATTTAAAATATAATGAAAAAATTATTCCTTTAGAAACTGGAAAGTTTTTTAATAGTGCTTTAAAATGGTTAGGGTTTAAAGATTAATTTTACTTAAGTCTATCTGCTTCTATTAATAATATATTTATTTTTGCTATTTGTACATCACTTAATCTTTTATAAAAATCCATAAAAATATTTAAGAATTTTTCATCTTTACAATTTTCTAAATTTATTTTTTTATAACCTTTATTTTCTAGATAATTTCTAGCTTGATCTTCTATTTTTTCAGTTAAGAAAACCCCCTGATTAGTATTTAATCTACATTCTCTTATATTATTAGCTATTATCTCTAGTGTATTTGGTTTATAACTTTCTCTTGATATTACTCCTTTGCTAAAATTATCTTTTGCTTTTTCAAAATTTTCTAAAATTGCAGCAGTAA
>JAHFKB010000029.1 GCA_023245565.1 archaeon | reverse complement strand
ACTCCAACATCTTCAGCAGTTATAATAACAACTTTACCATCTAAGCCAACATTATCAGCCTTATTAGGATAAATCAAATTAGAAACAAATTTACAAACATCATTAGAAAATCCAACAATTCTAACTTCTTTTTTTAGAATTTTACTAACTCTATTAATATTCTCATTATTTTTCCCTAAAGCTCTTTTAATATTCCCCTCCTCAACTAAAAATATTAAAACACCTTCTTCACTAAAACAATCTTTAACTTTAGCTCCAGTTAAATTTTCAAATAAATTAATATTGTTTATAGATTCTAAAGTTAATTTCATGTTTACTCAAAACTTATTACAGAAACATTAAAAGGTTTTTTACAAAGTATACCTAATTCTTTACTATTTTCTTGAACTTCAATCACTTCAATTCCAGTAGATTTTCCTAATAAAGATAATTTATCTTTAGCATGACTAGTAGAAGAAACATAAACTCTAGAAACTTTACCATTTCTTATTTTTTTTAAAGCTAATTCTAAACCTAATAATGGTTTTTTCTTCTTTAAATCATCTTTTAATTCATTAGCCATCTTACATTCACTTTTTCTTAATTTTAGCAATCAATCCAGGTAATCCAGTACCTAATGGAATTGGTTGATTAATAATTACATTTTCAACAACACTATTTAAATTATCTCTTTCTCCAACTAAACTAGCATTTACTATATGTTTAATAGGTGTTTCAAAACTAGCCCTAGCTAAAACACTTTCTTTTTCTCCAACAATACCAGTTCTAGTTACTCCTTTAATTACTCCACCTCTTGTCATAACATCAGCTAAAAACATTGTATGTCTTACATCAATATCAATACCTTGTCCTTTAATAACTTTAGAAGCTTCATCTATTATTGCTGCTCTAGCAGCTTCTATTCCTAATATTTCTCCAATTTCAAAAATATCATTTGTCATAATTCTTTCAGTCTCAGCTTCTTCTAATAATAAAGCATCTTTTAAATTACTTCCAGCACAATGTATTATATAATTACCTTCATCATCTTTAACAGGTAATACATGAGTAATTTCTTCTAGTCCTCTAATATGTACTGATTTTGCTTTTTCTTTTAATTTGTAAACTTCTGATAAAGTAATCTCTTTCTCTTTTGGTTTTAAAATTATAACACCAGAATCATTTTCTTTAATATCAACGCTTTTCAAACCTTCAATTAATTTTTCTATAACATATTTACTTTTAAGATCTAAATCTTTTAATCTTTTCTTATCTAAATTAATCTCAATATTTTGTTTAGCAATATTAATTGAAATCTCTTGTAAAATATCACTTAATTTTGTTTCTTTAATTTTCATAGCAACTTCTCTTACAGCTTCAACAGTTCTAGAATATTTTGATTTAATAGGAATTTCCATCTTAGGAGTACTAGGTTTCTTTCTTGCATCAAAAATTTCAATTAATCTAGGTAAACCAACAGTAATGTTCATCTCAGCTACTCCAGCAAAGTGGAATGTATTTAATGTATTATGTGTAATTATTCCATCAAATGTAGTAAATGTCTCTAACCCCGGTACTGAAAAATCATAAACATATTCATTTTCTGATTTAACATATTCTATATTGGAAATTTCATCCCAAACTACATCTGAATTTAACATCTGTTTTAAAATTAATAATTCATTAGAAATATCAACATTTTTTTCTTCAGCAGCATTTTCAAATCTAATAATATGTCTTAGTAATGAAGTTCTACCAATTTTTTGTCTCTTAGTTGCACTATTTACATATCTTCTCATTAAACCTAGTTTCTTAGAAATCTCTAACAAAATACTACCAAAACCACCAATCATATCAATACAGTCTTTATAATTTTCAAAAATAGATTTACCAGCAAGTTCTACTAATTTTTCTAAATCTTTTCTTTTATACTCTATATCAGAACTAATTTTTTCTAAAAATATATGAGAATACTTATACGAAATAATCAAATGATTTTGTTTATTGTCTTTAGATTTAGAGGCAAATATACCAAACCTAGTTAACAATAACTTAATTCCATCTAACAATTCTTCTGAATTAGAAGAAACTCTAATCATTCTTCTAGTAACTGTAAAATTAGCATCACCATCAAAATAACCTCTTAACAATCCAGCAACAAATTCTTCCTTTGCACTATAAGCAAATTCAGGAACAAACTTATTAGAAGAACCATTACCACAAGTATTTCTAAAAAACTTTGCTAACAAAGAAGAGTTTATTATAAAATCACGGGAATTTCCAAAACCTCTTGAATGTTTTTTTTCTGTAAACTCTAATCCTAATTTTTTCACAAATTTTTTAGCATTTGCAATATAACAATCATCTAAATTAGAAATGCAAAGCTGTCCACCTGTAGCATTTCCTTCTGCTAAATAAGCACCAATCATCCAACCAAAATTCAAATCTAAATCTAAATTACTAGGAATAATCTTAGTTGGTCTATATTCCCTATTAACTCTAAAATCATCTGCCTTTGGGAAATCAATGAATTCAGAAACATTTATTGATTGAGTGCAATGTTCTGGTAAGTACTTTAAAGAAGGAATTCTCTCTCCAATTTTTAAATCTCTTCCAACAATAGGTAGAACCATATTATTAATTCTACTGACAAAAGAATGATTATCTGTAGCAATTATTTTTCTTCCAGAAGCTGTAACTATTTTCATTAATTTATTAGGAGATTTATGTTTACTTACCTCAACAACTTTTTTCCATTCTACTTTTTCTTCCTGATTAATACTTGGAACTAATACTTCAAAATCATTTAAGGGTAGAACTTCTGTATGTTCATTAATTTTATAAGCACCAAATTTAGAATTTAACTCATCTACAAATTCTCCTATTTTAACAATATTTATTTTATCATCAATTTTTACGATAACTTTTTCAGAAAAAGCAAGGCTCATCTGAGTTGAAGGTTCACCAAAACTTTCAGCAGTAACAACTCCAATTGATTCACCAGGAGCAATCTTAGCTTTGTTATATGTATCTTGAACTTTCTCAGTTATTTCTTTTTTATCTTTATCACTGATTTTATATTTCTTTGAATAATCTTCAATTTTATTTATTAAATGATTTGGTAACATTTTATTCACCTAATACCTCTCTAACAATTCTTCCAACATTAATTTTTCCACCTTCAGTTTTTGAAACATCTAATCCATCTTCTCCATATTTAAATTGAACAATATTAGAGTTTGCATCTCTTACAGTTTCATCATACTCAATTTTTATATCTTGTAATGCACTAGACAATCTTCTATACAAGTAACCTGATTTAGGAGTTCTTAAAGCAGTATCCATAAGGCTGTCTCTTCCTGTCATTGCATGCATAAAATATTCTTCAGGAGTTAATCCTTCTTTATATCCTCTTTTAATAAATCCTTTAGCTTTTGGACTTAATTCTCCTTTTGTAAATATACTTAGTGTTCTTCCCCTATAACCAATATCAACTCTTTTACCTCTCAAAGCTTGCTGTCCTACACAAGCAGCAATCATAGATAAGTTAAGATAACTTCCTTTAGCTCCAGACAATGCCATTATTAAAGTTGGATTTTCTTGTAAATTACTTTCTGAAATAATTTCACCAACACGAGTTCTACATCTGTTTAAAACTTCCATAATTTTAACTTCTAAAGTATCTTCTAAAGTTAAACCAGGTAAAGCTTCTAATTCTTTTCTCTCATATTGTTCAATAAGTTGAGAAACTCTTCTTTCAGAATTATAAATTGTTTCTTTACATTTATCTCCAACTTCTGATGGTAAATCTGTATCAGAAATACCTGTAGTAAAACCATTCTTAAGTAAAACTGCAATTCCTAATCTAAATATTTTTCCAAGTAAATCTAATCCAACATTAGCACCATATCTAGCATAAATTGCTCTTATTAAATCTCCTTTATCTTGTCCTATTGTTGTCTTATCAATTATACCTTCAACTAAAACTCCTTTCTTAATAATTACAGGTTCTTTAGATTTAGAATGGCCTGTGAAATCAAAATCATTTGGAAGTAAAGCACTAAATATTTCTTTACCATCTACAGTTTTTTTAAATTTCTCAAATCTTTCAATATTAAAAACTCCAATACTATGAAGTAATTGTATAGCTTCAGATCTTTCAAATTTCAAAGATTTAGTTAAAATATAAGTTCCAGTTATAGTATCATCACTACAACCAATAACATTTAATCCGCTCTTAGGTGTAATAATTTGTGTCTGAACTTCCATTAAAATTTCTGCTTCAGCTCTAGCTTCTTCAGTTTGAGGTACGTGTAAGTTCATCTCATCACCATCAAAATCAGCATTATAAGGATTACATATAGCTGGATTTAATCTAAAACTTTTTCCAGGTAAAACTCTAACTCTATGAGCCATAATACTCATTCTGTGTAAAGTTGGTTGTCTATTAAAAATAACAATATCTCCATCCATTAAATGTCTCTCAACTAAATATCCTGGTTGTAATTCTTCTAATAATTGTTCTTGAGTTTCATCTGTAATTTTTTTCTTTTTTCCATCTGGTCTTACAACATAATTGCTTCCTACATATTTTTTAGGACCATTTTCAACAAATTTTTTTAATCTTTTCATATTCCAGTCAGTTACTCTTTCAGGAACAGTAAGTTCCATAGCAACTTCCATTGGAACACCAACTTCATTTAATTCAATTTTTGAATCAGGACTAATTACAGTTCTAGCTGCATAATTAACTCTCTTACCAGCTAAATTATGTCTAAATCTTCCTTCCTTACTTTTAATTCTTTCACTTAAAGTTCTTAGTGCTTGACCACTTCTATGTCTTGCAGGAGGAACTTGACTAACTTCATTATCAAAATAAGTTGTAATATGATATTGTAATAAATCCCATAAATCTTCAATAATAATTTCTGGAGCTCCAGCATTTATATTTTCAAATAATCTTTGATTAATTCTTACAATATCTCCTAATTTATGAGTTAAATCATCTTCACTTCTCTCACCAGTTTCTAATGTAATGCTCGGTCTTATTGTAACAGGTGGAACAGGCAATACTGTTAAAACCATCCACTCAGGTCTTGCAAAATTTGAATCTAATCCTAAAAATGCAATATCAGAATCACTTATTCTCTCTAATCTAGTTCTTATATCAATTGGACTTAACCTTTTATCATCTTCTAAAAATGTTGTTGGTCTTTCTATTTTAACTTGGAATTGTTTAGCTCCGCAATGAGGACATTTTTTTACATTTCTTAAACTACTAGTTATACTTTTTACTTGTTTCTTAGTACTTATTTCATCTTCACTTCCACCCTCAGCATCAGAATGTTTTTCTGTTTCTTCATCTTCTCCAACAACTATCTTAACTTTTTTATCAGTTAAAAGTTTTCCACATTCTCTACAACTACATCTTAAGAAATTTAATATTACATCTGCATATTTTAAATGAATAACAGGTCTTGCTAATTCTAAGAAACCAAAATGACCCATACAATCTCTTAAATTTCCACCACAAGTTTTACATCTTAAACCAGGATCAATAACTCCTAATCTAACATCCATTAATCCACCATCAACAGGATAACCTTCCTTATCATATAATTCAGGTGTAACAATTTTAGCAGAAGACATTTTTTTAATTAAATCTGGACCCATCATTCCAAATACAACTGCATCTACTTTTTTGTAAACATAAGTGTCAGCCATTTTAATTTAAAACAATCCTCCCTTCTTGAACTAAACCTTTTTCTAGATTTCTAAGTATAGTTAATTTCTCTAAATCTAATTCACCACCGCAGATTTTTTTATCTAAAACTTTTTTGAAATCCACTAACTTATCATCATCTAATTCAAAAAATCTAGAAACATTTCTATTAACTGCAGACACAGTAAAAAGACCAGAACAATCATTTCCAATATATGAAAAAGTATCACGATCCTGTGAAACAATAATTTCATAATTATGTTTAGGAGATAAACCAAGATCTAATGTTAATCTATATGTTCCATCTTCAAATTTTAAATTATAATTTTCCATTTTAATATTTCCTTCCTAAAACTAATTTAGGATAAACACATAATGATTTTAGTTCGTCTAGTAACAATTTAAATGCATATGACATTTCAACTGCACTAACTGTAACATTAGCTCCGCACTTGCTGCAGTATTCTTTGTTTTTATAACTATCATAAACTCCAAGCATTCCACATTCTTCACAAACAAATACTAAAGTTCTATCTGAATCAAATCTTTCTTTTAATAATAAAGATGCTCCATGAGCTACAAAACAATCTTTTTCCATTTCTCCTAATCTTAGACCTCCACCTTGAGATCTTCCTTCAATAGGTTGTCTAGTTAATAATTGTATTTTACCAGTAGCTCTAGCATGTAATTTATTAACAACCATGTGTTTAAGTTTTAAATAATACATATTTCCAACATAAATTCTAGCTTTGAATTCTTTTCCATCCATTCCATTATATACAGCTTCAACACCATTATCTCTAAATCCTAATTCACCTAACATTTTTCTTAATTCTTTTTCTGGTACAGCATCAAATGTTGTTCCATCAATATATTTTCCAGATAATGCACCAACTTTTCCTGCTATAACTTCTATCAAATGTGAGATTGTCATTCTAGAAGGTAAACCATGAGGACTAAAAATTATATCTGGAATAATTCCACTTGCAGTAAATGGCATATCATCCATAGGAACTAAATAACTTATTACTCCTTTCTGTCCATGTCTAGAAGCAAATTTATCTCCAACTTCTGGAATTCTTTGCTGTCTTAATCTTAATTGTACTAATCTATTTCCATCTTCATTTTCAGTTAAAACACTCATATCAACAACACCATTTTCACCATGAGTTAATGCAATTGAACTTTCTCTTTTTACATTAGTTGCAATATTAAATTCTTCAAATTCACCTAAGAATCTAGGAGGACTAACTTTCCCAATAATTACATCATCATCTTTAACTTTAGCACCAGTAAATACAATTCCATCTTCTTCTAATAATCTATAATCTTTTTCAGATTTATATCCTTTAACTTCTTTATCTGGAACACAAATTTCATCTACTAATCCACCTTGATATCTTAATTCTTCAGCTGAAAATGGTTTAAAATAAGTTGATCTTGCAAATCCTCTATCTACACTTGACTTACTTACAATAATTGAATCTTCCATATTATATCCTTCAAAACTCATTAAAGCAATAACAATATTTTGTCCAGAAGGATGTTTTTCCCAACCCCAAATATCATGCATAAAAGTTTTTGTTAATGGTTTTTGTGGATATAATAAAACATTAACATCAGTATCTATTCTTAATAAAAAATTACTTGCATACAAACCTAATGATTGTTTTTGAATTTTACTACCTCTTATTAATCTTGAACTTCCACCAAAATTAGAATAAGGAATTAATGAAGTACATAAACCTAAAATTGCAACAGGTGAAATTTCTAAATGTGTATGATCTTTTGTTAAATCATCTTCACTTAAAGCAACATAACAATTTTCTTCTTCAGCAGCATCAATATATTCTATAAGACCATCTTTAACTAATTTATCCCATTTAATTGTTCCAAATTTTATTTCTTCAATATGTTTTTCAGTTAATTTTGGTTTTGAATTTTCAACAACAATTACAGGTCTTCTAGCTCTACCAGGTGTAGTATCTAAATAAATTTCATTATAATCTTCATCAAAATAAAAATTTAATTCTGCAGGTAAAACTCCTTTTCTTCTTTCAACTCTAATTTGTTTAATAAACTCTTTAGCATTATCTACAGTTCCGATAAATCTTTCATTCATGAATACGTCTACCATTTTATCTTCTTCCACCCATCATTCTATAATTATTTGAATATTCTCTATTCAATCTAATTTCAAGATCATGAATAGAAGTTAATTCTTTAAAAAGTTTATCATGTTCAGATATTACAATAATAATTTTCATTTTTTCATTTATTAAATTTAGATTGTCATATAAAAATAATCCATTATCTAATTGATCTTTAAATTCATTACTCACTCCAGAAGAAGTTCTTAAAAAGAAAGCATCTGCATTAAGATATAAACCAACATGGCTAATAATACTATTTTTATCAGTACTTTCAATACAAGGATAATTAACATCTACAAAATCAGGACCTCTTTCATATCTCCAAATTCCATTTACAAATTCTGATTCTACTCTATGAGCAGTCATTGCAGTTCCACCCATCTTAACCCATCACCTTTAATCCTAAATTTTCTAAACTTTTTTTCAATTTATCTTCTTGTACTCCACCTTGTGAAACATTACATAATAAAGCCATATTTTTTCTTAAACCAATTGAAGTTCCTTCAGGAGTTTCAATAGGGCAATTATGTGTAATAAAGCCATTAGCGATAAATGTATGTGTATTTTCTGTTGTCGTAAAATCTCTTACATCATCAAGCTCTTGTAATTCTTTGTGAACTATTTTTTCCCAAACTGCTCCAGTTTCTCCTAATTTAGATTGTTCTAGCCAATCATTATAATTTTTTAACAAATTTTGTGAAGCTCTAGTATTTTTATATTTTTCAGATTCAAACAACCAGCCATTTACAACCCTATAATTTAATTTTAATATATCAGCTATCTCTTTAGGTTTTTTTCCATCACTATACAAATTCTTAACTTTAGTTTTTAATTCCTTTCTTCTATTAATTGCAAAATCATGCAATCTTAACCATTCTCCAATATATTTTACTTGTTTTTCTTTTTGCTTACAATACCTATATCCAATTTTATTTAAAACTTTTCTTATGTTACTATTACTTTTAGAAAAATTTATTTGACATTTTAACATAATTGAACCATCTTTTCTTATATAATCTTGATCAATTTTTATTTTTTTTATTTCTACATCAAAATCACCAAATAATAATTTTATATCATTTGCAAATTTCTGAATATTTTCTTTTAATTGTAACTTTTTATGAAATCCAATACCATCTAAATGTAATTTAAGTCCTGTTTTTCTTTCCTTTCTTATAACAAACCTAGGTTTAGGTCCATCTCCTCCTAATAATGCTGCTAAAAATTCTCTTTTAACAGATAAACTTGAATTAAATAAAAACTTTGGTATATAGATTTCCTTATCAGTTTTTTTACCTACTGGAGCTCCAGCACAAACTAATAATGAATGTAAAGCTCCACCTTTACTTAAAGTAAAGGTTCTGTATTTTACTTCCTTATTATCTAATTTTATTTTTGTATGTTTCTCACTTATTTTTGAAGGCTCAAAACCTAACAATCTTATATCGTCTGCTATAATTTCAGCGTCTTCTTTACTGCCGCAATAAAATTCTAAATTATTTTTTCCACAATGCCCATCAGAAAAAATATGACCTAACAATCTAGTTATTATCTCTATTTTATAATTATTAGAAGTTAGAGGTAATAATTCTTTAGAATATAATTCTTTTATATAATGTTTAAATCTATTTGGAGAATTATTTTTTATATCTTTAATATCAACTATTGTTTCTCCTAATGATTGATTTGGTAAATCTGGAACCTCTAATACATCTAATGATGGATATACTGCAACATTATCTCCAATTTCTAAGTTAGAAGCATCTAACCATCCTTTTTTAGTATAGAACGGGTGATCTTGTGTAGCAATTATTTCTCTCCCGCTTTCTGAAATTAATTTATAGACTTCTTTGCCCATTAATTTAGGATTAGATGTATAATATTTTGCTATTGAAGATTTTACTAATTTTTCATTCTTAGTATTAAATGTTAAAACTTGATGATGATTCCAGCAATTTTGTAGCATTTCTAAATTTCTTGTTGAATAACCATCTGCCAATAAAACATTTGTATCTTTACTTAAACATAATCTTCCCCAATGTGTGGGATGTAAAGCTCTAGCTTCAAAGTTTTCTTGTGTACTAGTTAACAAAGAAACAACTCTTTGTAAATGAGAATAAGTAGCAAGATGATTTGTTCTATCCATATTCTGACTTATACCTTTTCTTCCACCAGTCCATCCTCCAGTAGCTAAAGCACTTTTAATATTTGAACTTAATAATTCATCTCTAATAATTATTTTTATACTTTGGAATTTTCCTCTCTTAACTAATCTCTGGAAATTATATAATACATCTTGAACTAAAGTTCTTAAATTAGTTCTTATTAAATCTTCTAATAAATCTCCAGATAATTTTAATCTTTTATTTGTATAATGATCTTTATCAGGTAAAGGTAATCCCTCTTCACTAACTTGTAAAAATCTTCTAACCATCTTACACAAATTATAAGCTTTAGATAATCTAAATTTAGTTTCACTTCCTAAATGAGGTAATAAATATTTATCTACTTGTTCTCCAGCTTTCTCAAGTTTAATTTCTCTAGTTTGAGTAACTCCAATTCTCTTAGCTAAATATTCAAGAGCATCACCTTCATTTTTTAATTCAGCAGCATCATATAAATTAATAAAAATTGAATCATAAGCTTTATCACCGCAAATTAATTTTACTATTTCTTGGTCTTTTACTAAACCTAAAGCCTTTAAGACAGGAACTAAAGGAACTCTTCTAAATCTTGTAAATGTTAAATAAAATAATCCATCTTTCATTTGTTCTATTGTATGTGGAATTCTATAACTTCCCATTTCAGAAAATACTTTTGCTACATATTCACTAGGACCAATTTCTTTTTTCTCTATGAAAAATTTATTAGAAGCAAGATCTTCAACAGAAATCATAACTCTTTCATTACCATTAATAACAAAATATCCTCCAGCTTCATCTGGATCTTCACCTTTAGAAATTAAATCTTCTTTCTTTAATCCATTTAAATGACAATACTTAGATCTTAACATAATAGGTAATTTTCCTATCATTGAAACAAAACTTTCTCTTTGTACATCATCAATATATGCACTAACTTCTAAATAAATTGGAGAAGAATAAGTTAAAGCTCTTAATCTAGCTTCACAAGGATAAATATCTCTTTTACTTCCATCAGCTTCAATAATACTTGGTTTATCAATCCATATTTTTTTTAATTTAATAACAAAACTCTCAACTTCTTGAGGAACAATAGTAGGAATTATATCACCAACTTCATCAACTAACATTTGTAATCTTTTTTCAACAAATTCATTAAAACTTTGTATATTTGCCTCTACAAAAGGATAATCTTTAAAATAAGCCTGCATTAAATCTTGATAACCTTTAACCATCTATTACCGCCCTATAATAATCTGTTTCTTTAGCAGTAGGACTATTTCTTCTAACTCTAATAACATCACCAACTTTTACACTCAATTCTTTAAGTGTTGGATCACTAGCTAAAATCATTGGAAGTTGTTTAACAGTAATATTATATTTTTCTAAAATTTTTATTTTTTCTTCATCATTTAACTTAATATGTTGCGGAACTAAAAAATGTTGGGTTGTTTGCTCTGTCATTTTTTCCTTTGTTGATAAATAGTACGGGCCGGATGGGAGATGCACAGATAAACAATAAGCTTAACCTGTTTTGAACCCACGACCACCTGCTGTCGTCAGCTTGCTTAAAAGGTTCACCAATAAAAACCTCAGTAGTTTGATCAAGCTTTTTTAAAGTATGTATTCACGTGCTCTACCAAGCTGAGCTACCGGCCCTTTTTTATCATAGTTCTCTCTAAGATTTATTTTTCAGCCAATGAATCGATTATTGACTTTATCTTAGAAAGTATCATC
>JAHFKB010000028.1 GCA_023245565.1 archaeon | reverse complement strand
AAACTACATATTTATATAATTTTTGTATACATTTCCAAATATCTTTCAAGATTTTTAGAAGATTTTCAAGCATTAATTTCTAATTTTTTATCTAATCCAAATTTTAAGAAGGTAGTTCCAAAACCTTGACCAAATTGAAATGCAATATTACCTAAAAATTTATCAAGTAAACTTACTTTAGTTCTACTTTCAACAATTCCAATATCTGATAAATTTAATTGTTTTTTCATTTCTTCAATGGCTTTATCTTTATCTCCAAATTCATCTACTAATCCTAGATCTTTAGCTTCACTACCTAAATAAAATTCTCCAGTAGCTAATTCACTAACTTTTTCAACACTCATATTTCTATTTTTAGCAACTTCATTAACAAAGAATACATGAATTTTATTTAATTTACCTTGTAATAATTCTTTTTCTTCATCATTTAAATTTTTATAAGGAACACCTAAGTCTTTATATTTTCCACTAACTAATCTTTCATAGCCTATTCCATATTTATTAAATAATTCACTAAATTCTAAATAACTTCCATAAACTCCAATACTTCCAGTAATACTCATTGGACTTACAAATATTTTATCAGTAGCACTAGCAATCCAATAACCTCCAGAAGCACCAACATCTCTTATAACCGCATAATTTGTTTTATTTAAATTTTTAATAGCATCAGCAATCTCTTCACTAGCAACAACAGTTCCACCAGGACTATTTATTTCAAATATAATTCCTTTGACAGAATCATCTTTACTTAATTCTTTTATATTTTTAACAACATTGGTAGAAGAAATCCCACCACTATTAAAAAAATTACTATCACCAGAACTTGAAATTGGTCCTTCTAAAGAAACAACAACAATTTTATCACCATAACTAAATTTATCACCTAGAAAAACAAATGAAACAACAGTACCAATTATATACAAACTAACTAAAACAACTAAAATATACCATAACTTATTCATCTTACACTTAACTCCTTTTCAATAACAGTTGTTCCACTGAAAACTTCAAATAATCTCTGATTTCCTTGCTTAAAAAACATATAGATAACATCAACTAATAAAACTATTGGAAAAGGTTTAGTTATATTTCTTACAAAAGCTTGAGATAAAGTTAAATTTTTTCTATCAATAGATATAACATAAATACCAAAAATCATTTTTCCTAAAGTTTGTCCTAATTTAAATTCTAAAATAGTAAAATAAAATATTAGTGAAAAAATAATAAAAATACTAACTAACATTAAATTTTTATCTGTACCTGATAATAAGAAATTAAAATTATTTAATCTTCCTAATTGATTTTTAAAAGGCAGACTTACTATTAGATTAACTAAAATAAAATCTATTAAATAAGCTAAAAATCTTTTCCAAATTTGTACTTGAATATAATTGTTTGAAATCTTCGCAAACTTTACTTTTTGCATTATAAGTTTTTAGATTGATTGTTTAAATAGATTACTAAGTAAAAAATAATTTAATTATAAATTATTAAATCATAGAATTTAAGATGATAATAGTAATAATACTAAGTACTACTAATAAGAAACTAATATAGAAAGATTTATTAAGAATTTCCTTGTTTTTTAAGTAAATAATCACTATAAAGTAATTAAAATGACAGATCAATCAACAACCTATAAAATTAGTACAACATCACCAAATAGAATAAAAGAATTAAGAGACGAATTAGGAAAAAATTTAGGAAGTTTTGCTAAATTAGATTATATAAGAAATGAAGCTGGAAGAAAAAAAGCAATATTAATTAATGGGCCAAGGATTAATGAAGCAATCATTATTGAAGCAGCAGGTAAAAGTTTTAATAAAGGAGAATTAAATATACAACAATTAAATGATAGAAGAGTTGCAGAACCAAGAATTAGAAAAGAAACAGAATTATACAAACCACAATCAATAGATTTACTATCAATTCTAAGTAGTATTGCAAGATCAGCAGGATATGAAGAACCTAGAGACGAAGATGTAAGAACAAGAGATGGAATAAGTAATTACACATTAAAATTAACACAAAAAATAAATGATGATTTAGAAAAATTAGAAGGAATTGAAACAGCAAGAGAAATCTTTGAAAGAACTTATAGTATTTTAGAAATATTAGCTAAAACTTTAGGTCAAGATATTTCTTCAAGAAAATCAATTCTTCATAGCCAAAGTTCAATAAGAGATACAAGAGATTTATTAGAAATAGGTGTTGAAGAATTTGGAAAAAGAGAAAGAAAATTATTAGAAAGAGAAAAAGGAGTTAATAATTTAGAAGCACTTTTAGTAGAAGTAGGAAATGCATTAGATGTAGAAAGACCAAAGTTACAAGATTTGATAGATGAAAAGAAATTCGAAGATTGGAGTGGAAAATATTTAGATGCATTAGATGCTAAAACAAAAGAGATTGAAAAATTAAGAATAACTGTAAGTAAAGAAGATGTAGCAAGGTATAAAAAAATTCTAGTTGAAATGATTAATCCAATTGCAAGAACTGCAGATTATAAACTATTAACTGAAGAAGACTTAAACCAACCAGAATTATTAGAAAAATATATAGAATGTTACAAAGCAGCTCTTCAACTAGTAGTAAAAAAAGCACAAAGAATTGATGCAAACGAACAAATTATAAAAGATGATAAAGATAGGGTAAGAAGGGGATTAGAAGGAATTCTATTACATCTTGAAGCTGATTCAATAACAACAGCATTATATTTAAGAAATGATGATCCAATTTATTCATTACTAGATGTAGCTAATAAGATAAAAAAGTTACCTAATGATAGAATTATAGCTTTAAAAAAAATTGGTGAAATAGCAGAGATAATAGGTTATAGAAAACCAACAGATAAAGATGCAAGAACATATGTAGCTCACAAAATATATTTAGAAGGATTAGTAGTAACAGCAAAAACAAGATTAAGAGATTTATTAGGTGAAAAAAATAAAGTTACAGAAGAATTAGGATTGATAGACTTAGAAATACTTCCAAATTTATACAGTCTTGGAGATTTAGTAGGATACACAGAAAGAGCAAGACTAAAAAGTGGGATTGAAGGCTTAAAAGAATATGTTACAAATTTAACAGCAGCAGTAGAAAGAAATTTAGAAGAAAAAAGAATAAGAATAGAAGAAACAGAAAGAATAAGAACGCAAGAACAAAAATTAGCAGAAACAGAAAAACTAAGACTAGAAGAAATAATAAAAAATGGAGCTACAGATAATTTAACAAGTGAAGAATTATTAGTTGAAGCATTTAGAAAAGTTTATGGTTCAAAATTAGATGAAGCAATTCTAGAATATAATACAAAATTTCCAGAAGGAATTCCAGAAAACATAGTATTAGCAAAAACAGAAATTGAAGAAATAGTATATGAAAGATTAGAATCAAAATTAACAGATATAGATAAAGGTAAAAAAATAGAAGAAATAGAAGAAATATTAAAATCAAGACAATTAGAATTTGAAGAAACAGAATATTATTTAGAACATAATGAGCAATACAAAGTTTACAAAGCATTTGCAAATACTTTTAAACATAAAAGAGATGAAGCTTTATCAGAAGAAGAAAATTCAGCAAAAACATTTGTAATAAATTATGAAGGTGCAAAAAAAGAATACTATAGAATAAAAAATGACACAAGTAAAATATTAATAGAAATAGAAGAAATAAAAAAAGAAAGACAAAGGTCAATAGAAGAAACAGCTGATTTTATAAAAGATAATTTACCATTGAAATCAGTATTTGGTTGTTATGTATTTTATACAATGGAAGAAGATGTTTATAGAATAAGATTTATTATGCCTACAAATAAAGATAATTTTAGAGAAAGTGCAGCTATAGATTTCTCATTAAATATAGCACATTCATTAAAAGGAAGAAACGGAGAAATTTCTACAGGAGAAATACGTAATTGTAATTATATAGATTTAAAATATAAAAATATAGATCAAATTAGAATTGAAAATTTAGTAGAGAAAACAAAATTAGAATTACAAAATTCAGAAATATCAAGATTAGGTGCAAAAATAGAAATAAAATATTTAGGAGAATTTAAATTACAATGACAAGAATAACCTTAGCACAATTCATAAAAGAAAAAGGCCTAAATTTTAATGATTTAATAAAATTAGGAAAGAGTGCAGATCCAAATAAAAGATATGAAAAATCAGAATTAGAAGAACTAATAAGAAATATAAGTGCATTAAGTCATTCAGAAACAGAAGGAGAAATAAATTATCAAGGTTTAGATACTCAATTAGTAAAAATAAGAATACCTGGAAAAAATCTTTATTATGTAACTATAATGAAAGCAGGTAAAGTAAAGATAACAAATAATGAAAGAGGAGAATTAGATTTAAGTGATCCAAGAGATAGTTTAGATGATTTATTAGATATGTTAGCTTTTTCAGCAATGTTTGATCCTGCTAAAAGAATTCCAATGATAAAACACAAAAGAAAATCAGGAGGTAAAAATAAACCACCAGTATTTAAACCAACCAAAGATAAACCAGGATATATAAGAGACCCGGCATTAGATAATTTCTTCGCTGAAAATGCAGATGCATTAGCTTATGAAGCTTTAATGTCCCCAAGCACATTTAAAAAAGAACACACTATAAATTCAATAGATGTTTTAGAACAAATAATAGAGGATAAAGTATTTTTAGACAGATTAAGAACACAAGGATTAGAAATAGAATGTGAATCAATAACATCTTATGTAGCAAAAAATAAAGGAACAATAACAAAAAAAACAAAGAAGTTCACAGGACAAATTGTAGACAAAGAAGATATAAGGGGTATATCACAAAAATTATTATTAGAATATGTAGAAATTGAAGATGCTTCTAGGTCAAGACTAAGAAAATTATGTGAAAGCCCTGATTCTGCTTTAGATATTTATAAAGAATTAATACAAAGAAGAGATAAAATAGGTTCAGAAGATAAAGGAGAACATTTTATGATATGTTTTAGACAACTAGCTCTTGAAATATTAGGAGCAGCCCTTAAAGCAGGAGCATCAATGGATGGAGAAGAATTTAAATCTTATATTTCAAATACAGGAAAATGGGTTGCATATTCAAAAGCAGCAGATTATGTAAGAACAGATAATTACATACAAAGAAATATAATTACAATATTAAAAGACAATAATGATGAAAGTAAAAAAAGAGATAAAATATTTGAAGCAACAACAGAAATAGGAAAATTAATTGTTGATCCAAATCACACTTATGGTCCACATTTTTTAAAATTTATAATATCTGGACTTTGGATGGAGAATTTATTATTAAAAGAAGTTGAAGGTGGAATTGAGAGAAGAACATCAACTGGCGCAAGTACAGAATATACAGATGGCCTAGGAAATTTAATAGAAAGATATGAAACTTATGATAAATTATTAAAAAAATCTTTTAGAAGGTTATTAGAAGAAAAATATTCTGATCTTGAAGAATTAGAATTAAATACACAAGCAAGTTGTTCTACATTTGGTAAATCACTATATAATGAATTAACTCCTAGAGAACAAGATAGATTTTCTAGATTAAGCAATGATACTCCGCTAACAAAAGATGGAACATATCTGGGAAGAATATTAAGACAATATATTGGTATAAATAAAAAAACATTCCTAGATGAAATTAAAAAAAAGAAAAGTGAATAAAATGAGTAAAACAAATGCAACAATTAGATCTACAATCAATAAGTCTAGAAGATAGATTAGGTTTAATAATTAATAGACTAAGATTTTTCCCATCAAAAGATTTTCTAAAAAGATTTACATATGGTTCAAGATTATTAGAAGCCAGTGAAGAATTTGGTGGTTTAGATTCAGTATATGGATCAATGGGAAAAGAAGATTATTTTCAATCAAATACAGTTGAAATACCCTCACCAAAACAGCAGTTAGCAGCAACAGAAATAGTTCTAGCAGGAATTAATGGTAAAAAAAGATTAGAATTAAGTAAACCTAGAACAAGAAAGACTTTAGGAGTATTATCTGCAATTCCAATAATAAATGAAATAGGAATGGAAGATTTAGGATATAAAGGTAAAGTAAAGACATTAATTTGCTGCCCAACATATATAATTTCAACATGGATAAGAGAATCAGAAAGATTATTAAAAAATCCAAATATAGTAGTTGTTACAAGAAGAAATAGAGTTTATTCAATAAAAAAAGCTCAACAAGAAGAAACAGATATAGTTCTATTAGGATATGAATTAAGTCACAGAAAAACTGGAGTAGAATTAGAAGATCCTGAAATATTAAGAGAGATGAGTAATATGCAAACAGAATTATTATTATCAATAAAAAATAAAAATGAAGCATATGAGAGACTAGGATTATTAATAAATAAAGAAAAATTAGACAGATATAAAAAAAGAGAAAGAAGTATTAGTGATATTATAAAAAGAATAGTTCTTGAAGATAAACTTAGTGAAGTTGCAAAGATAGCTGAAGATTTAAAAAATAAAGTATTTAATAAAGATAGACCTTATTATGTAATATATGATGAAGTTCATAATATAGTTGATCCAGATTCACAAACAGCAATTGCATTAGCAGATTTATTTACATCTGCAAGATGGGGAAGTTTAGTAACAGGAACAGGAATAAGAAATAGATTAGAAAACCTAGCTTATCCAGCATATTTAGTAGGAAGAATACAAGATCCAAAAGAATTTAGACCAGTTTTCAAAGATAATACAAAAATAGTAAAAGCTATGTTTGACTTAGACGCAAATCAAATTAGAACAATAAAAGAATTAGATCCTGAAGCTAAAGATCCAATAATTTTAGACAAAGAATATAATTTATCAAGTAAAGAAATGGATTTATATCTTGGAATCATAAACTCTGATTTATTCGAAGGAAGAGAAAGATACCTATTATTAAATTACTTATTAATAAATGCAAAAAAATTACTTCCAGAAAATTTTAAGCAAGGAGAAGAAGAGTCAATAAAAAATAAATTAGAAAAATTCTTCCAAAAAAATGATAATCTTTTAGAATATGCTAAAGAAGTTAAACCAAGCAGATTAGAAGTAACAAAAGAAATTATTAGAAAAGCTAAAGAGGAAAAAAGAAAAGTAATTATAGCATGTGAATACTCAACTAAATTAACTGAATTTTTAGAAGAAGAATTAAAAGAATTTGGTTCTGTAAGAATAGATCAAAGAGTATCTGCGCAGCCTATTGAAATACCTTTAAGTAAAATAGAATTAGATGAATTAATATCTAAAAAATTATTTGAACAAGGACAAAAATTTAGATCAGATCTATCTCTAGAAGCAAGAAAATTATTAAATATATCAACATATGAAATATGGGATCCTTCACAAAGAGAATTAGCATTATTAGAAGCATTAACTAATCCAGAAAACACTGCATTAGTAGTTACTTATGGAACATTGAGAGAAGGAATAGAAGCAACAGAAGTAAATGAATGCATTGAATATGATCCAACAACAGTTCCATCAAGACATGAACAATTAATGTCAAGAATGCTTATGCCAGGAAAAAGAGACAATGTATTGGTTCATAGATTAAAAGCACTAAGTACATTTGAAGAAAGCAAATATAAATTCAGAGATTGGAAATCATATTTAATAAAATTAGTATTTGAAGGAGAAGATGCAACACCAGAAGAATTAGAAGCACTAATAGAAGATACAAGACCAGAAAAATATAAAGAGATTAGTAATTTAATAAATCTAAATTCAAGATCAATAGTAGCACTTATGTTTAATAATTTAAGAGGTCAAGGTTTAGAAAGATTTGTAAATGAGATGTCAGCTCATGATAATGCATTATTCCTTGCAAAGAATTATAATTATGAATGGTCTTATAGTTATTCATCTAATTGTGCTAGACTAGCAACAGAAATAGTTCTAGGATTAGAGAACAAAATAGGAGAAAAGTTAGAAGATATATTAGATCTTGGTTGTGGTCCAGCAACAATATCAAGAACAATAAAAAGAAAAGCAACATGTTTAGATGTAAACAGATTCCAATTAGATTATGGAATTGATGCATGTGAAGAACTTAATCTAGAAAATGAATATTTATTAGGTTCTTATACAGATTTAAATAATTTAATAAAACGTTCAGATGATGAAAAAGTATTTGATCCAAAAAAACAATATACAAAAAAAATTTCTATTAATGAAAAATCAAAAAATCTTTCAGTATGTTCTCTAGCTCTAGACTTTGCAACAGAAGAAGAGAGAAAACAATTTTTCACAGAAAATAAAAGAATAATAAAAGAAAATGGATATCTAATGATAATTGAACCGACATCAAAAATAGAAGAAGGTTGTAAAGAAGAATTCTTAAAAGATATGGAAGAAATTGGATTTGAAGTTGATAAAGAATTAACTGGAAAATATAAATCAAGAAGAACATTAAATATAGACACAAGAGAATATCAAAAGAATGGTTTTGAAGCTTATGTAATAATTGCAAAGAATAAAAATAATAATATTCCAAATTATATAGAAGATAAGGATTATTTCAGAATGTTAAATGATTATAATATTACAGAAGGAAATCCAAATGAAGGAAATGGTATAAAAAAAGAAACAAAAATTAGAAGATATGAATGTGGAGATTTTCTAAATATTGATACAAATATAGATCCTAAAAGATTAAAACCAAAAGAAGGAGATAAAATAATTCATCCTGAATTATTAGAAATTCAAGAAGCATTATCAAGACCAGAAGATATAGGAGATTTATTAGAAGCTATAGAAAAATTAGCAGAAAAATAAAATGCAAAATCAATTACAAATAAAACAAGCTGCAGAGCTAGCAGACATAATGAAATTAAATTATAATAATCAAAAATATGAAAAAATATATAACTTGTGGTCTTTTGCGTTTTTTTGGGATGGGGAAAAAATAAATGATTATAGTGTAACAAATCCTTATAAAGAATTTATTCCAAATATATTTGATAGTTATAAGGGAGATATAAATAAAACTCAATTATTAATTCCAAGAGCTACATCAATACCAGGACATTTCTCAATGTTATCTCTAGCAAACAGAAGTATATTAGAAATTTTATATTTACAAAAATTAGAAGAAGCAAAATATAATAATATAAAAGAAGTAATGTCATTAGTATCTGATAAAAAATTAATAGAAGAATTATTAGTGAATTTCATAAATGCAAAAGAACAAAATAAAATAGATACAAAGAAAGATCTTTTTGATTTTATATTAAGATATGATTTAGAAAAAGAGAAAATAATTGATTCTCAAAAACCTCAAGGATCATATATAAATTTAGCAACAAGGTTAATTTATAGATATGAAGAAGAGAAAATAGAAGAAGAATTATTTTCAACAGTAGATAAAGAATTATCAGAAAAAGCATCTAAACTTCACTATGAATCAAATAATATAAAATCTCAATTAGTAGGAAAAGAAACTTTAGAATTAAATTTAAAATACCTTGAAGCTAAAGAACAAATAATAAAGAAACCAGATAGAACAAATAAAGTAATAATTCCAGGTACTAGAAGAGTAAAGTCTACAACATCAGGCCTAGTAATAAATTGGGGAGCTATAGAATTAGATAGAAGAAGCAAAAGATTAAGTTATCAAGCTTTTAATCCAGAAGAAGTAATGTTATCTAGAATTGAAAAAATATTAACAGAAAGGTTTTTAAATTTATATAGCCAACCTGAGTTAGGATATAAATTAACAATAGATACTATTAATGAAGAAATATCAAAATCAAGATTAGAAAAAGAAAAAGAGGTTCTAAATAAAATAAAAAAGAAGTTTGAGATTATGAATAGATTTAAAGATTTTGATATTAATCATAAAATGCCAGTAAGAATAAGAGTCGGGGGAAAATAAAATGACTAATGATGCAAGTAAAAAAATTTTAAGTGGTTTAGAAACTGTATTAAGAAGAGGATTAATAAGTGCACGTTTAAATCCTAAGGATAACCTAGCATTAACATTACAAAAAATAAAAGAAGGAAATTCAGATGCTCTTGGAGAACTAGCCCCACATATAGTAGATCAAACAAGATCACAATTATATGCACCAGAATTTTTTGCAAGAGATCCAAAAGAAGTAGCAAAAGATCTATGTGGAAGTTCAATATTTTATTTATTAAATGATAAAGCTAATGGCGGTAGAATAACACATACAGCTGCATATTCTACAAGTAATAAAGATAAAAAAGTTGCAGAAGCAAAACCAGGAACAATAGGATGCTATAGTTCTGAAGGAAGAGATATAATAATTATCAGTGCGCATGAAGGAGGAAAATCTTCAACAGTTGCTCTTTGGTCAATTAATTATGGTGCTGAAAAATTAACAATGAGTGAGACAGCTGAAAAATTAAAATTAAGAGATTGTACTAATAAAGTTATAGGAGAAGATGCTCCTTGGTTATTAGTTGCAAGAAATCCTTCAATAGAAAATATTGGAGAATTATACGTAAGAAGTACTGGAAAAGAAAAAGGTTCATTAGCTTCTTATAAATTAGAATAAATTTTTTATTTTTTTATATAAATTATAACAACTCTTCAAATTTATAATTTCTAATTATATGTTACCACTAATAAGAAACTACTATAGAAAGATTTATAATCTTTCAATTTAATTTTCCGTTTATGGAAGAAATGATGAAACTTAATGAATTAGATTATATAGAGAGAAATATAAAAATTCCATCAACATATCTAAGAAGAATAATTGAAACATATATGTTCGGAGATCGTCCACTAGAAAGTTTGATGATTTCTATGGCAGGTATTACATCTCATACAGGTAGAGAAATGTCTGCTATTGTTTATTCAAAAATACCAAGAAAAATTGCAGAATATAAAAGTGCAAGAAGTATACACCATCCAAATTTCAGAATTGTACCTTCTTTAGGAGATTTAAAAAGTGTTCAAGATCCAGAATTTTATAACTCAGACTTATATAAAGATTATATTAATAAACCAGGTGGACCTTATTTAGTTTTACCTTTAGTTCACATACATACTCATCCAGAAGGAATGTCTTTTACTTCAGAAAATGATTTAATAAATTCAAAAAAAAGATATAAAGAAGAAATTTATCTTGGATCTGGTAAAATAAGAATTATTAATCCAACTCTAAATATTATTATTGGTGTTTCTCCTTATCCTGGAAACCCAAACCCATCTGCTCATAGTTTTACTTTTTATCAATTAAATGGAAATCAATCTGCTCTAGAATCTTTTATAAGAAATTATAAAAAACACCATTCAAAAGCCAATGAAAAAACTATTGATATTAATCATTTTAATAAAGATGATCCATTAACAGAAGTTTTTATGAGAGAATTAAAAGATGCTAAAGTTTGTGATTATTTACATTTTCCAAGCGTAAATAATAATTTAAACCATTCAAAATCTCTTTTTTCTAAACACAAAAATACAGGAAATTATTATATAAATAAAAAACATTTAACAAAAATTGCCTCAAAATTTAATTATAATTTAAAAGTAACAAGAATTTATTAATTTAAACAACTTTTACTTCTTCAATATCAAAATAATTTCTAACTATAGAATTAATTTTTTTCAAATTCTCTCTTGATCTTCCAAATATCCTGCCTTTAACTCCAACATCTTCAGCAGTTATAATAACAACTTTACCATCTAAGCCAACATTATCAGCCTTATTAGGATAAATCAAATTAGAAACAAATTTACAAACATCATTAGAAAATCCAACAATT
>JAHFKB010000001.1:8736-47955 GCA_023245565.1 archaeon | reverse complement strand
TGATTCTATTTCATTAATTTTATTGCATATTTCTGGATGTCTATAGACTATATGTTTCCATTGTTTAGATGTTAACCTTATTGATTTATTATTAATATTCAATATTATAATTATTGACATTTTATATAGATTACAAATTAAATTAAAATGAATTACCTATAATTTTATGAAAATCTTACAATTTTTTAGAAAGGTTTTTACCGATAAGCTTTTAAATTTTTATTTAAAATAATCTTTATGATAATAGAATATTTAGTAAGTGTTGATGAAATTTTATTGAGGTCACCTTATTCTTCTATTCTTAATGAAGGCGATATGCAAGATGAATCTGGCCAGAGATATCATAAAGTTTATCGTTTAGGTTATTTAGGTTCTGGTGGAGTCCCTGATTGGAAACGTTTTGGAGAAAGGAGTGGTAAATTTTATAATATTGAATGTTTAGCTGTAGCATTAGCTGGGGATTATAGAAAAGAAAGTTTAAAATCTAAAGATAATTACTTACATATATTACCTGGAAATTTAGAAAGAGAAGATAGTGCTTTTATAGAATTTAATATAACAAGCTTAACCCCTTCGGAACATTCATTCTCAAGACCTTTTAATGAAAGTGAACTAAGAACACTCTATAAATACCTTTATAATTTAATAATAATTTAGAAAGAATTTATAAATTAATGTTATTTCTTTATCCTATGTTATATTTATTTGTATTAGGAAGAGATGCTGAATTAAGCAAGTTAGAAATAGAATCTTTGCTAGAAAGTAAAGGAATAGAATTTACAATAAAAGAAGATAATAAAAATGTAGTTGTTCTAGATTGTAAAGAATTAAATCCTGAAATTATTCATGAATTTGGCGGTATAATAAAAATTGCTAAGGTATTTTCTAATTCAAATAGAATAGATCAGATAGAAGAAAGTTTTGAAAAAACTAGTATTTATGAAGGAACTAAAAATAAGATGGAATATTATATTGATAATTTTAATAGTAATTTATTATCTTTTGTTGAAGATTATTTAAAAGATTATTTTAAAAGCATTAAATTGAAAGCTTTGTATAAAAAAAATGGTGATCCTTCTAAATTAATTAATAAAAGTATTATTGAGAATGGGATTAATTTTGTAATATTTAAGAGTTATATTGGAAAAGTTATTTCTATTACTAATCCTTTAGAATTGAAAAAAAGAGATCTTGCTAGGCCTGAAGTAGATTATATGAAAGTTATTTCTATAAGATTAGCTAAAATTTTAATTAATATTTGTAAAGTCAAAAAAAATGGATTATTATTAGATACTTTTTGTGGGTCTGGTACAATATTGCAAGAAGCATTATTAAAGGGTGTAAATGTTGTTGGTTTAGATAAAGATGAAGAATCTATAAGTCAAGCTAATAAAAATATTAATTGGTTAATTAAAGAATTTAAATTAAATAGTAAATATGAAATTATAAATTTAGATTGTGCAAGATTAAATGAAAAAATAAAAGACAATAGTGTAGATGGTGTTGTAACTGAACCTTATATGGGGCCTTTTATAAGAAAATTGCCAAATTTACTTCAAGCTAAAGACTTAGTTTTTGAGTTATCTAATTTATATGATTTATTACTTGGTAATTTGAAAAAAGTTGTTAAGAAAAATGGAAGAGTTGTTATTGTTATTCCAAAATTTAGAACTATGGAAAATAAAACTGTTTTTATTGATTTTAGAGGTCTTGTTGATAAACACGGATTTGTTTTAGCTACAAAACCTATTTCTTATGGATATAAAGAAAATAAATTACTTAGAGAAATTTATGTTTTAGATAAAGTTTAAAGGTATTGCACAACTTATGTTGAAATTTCTTTCTCTTTCATGAGTTATTCCTGAAATATCTAAATCTACTTCTTTACCAAATTTTTCTCCTAATTTATATAAGAAATTTGGATTTATTCCTATGAAATCTCTTTCTGTAATACTTAAAAAGAAACCTTTTTCATTTCTATCAAAACGTGCAAGTTCCCATTTAGCAACCTTATGACGTGGATAAAGATCTGTTGTAGTTTCTGTCATTATTTTTAATGGACCATAATGACCTGTAAGTAATATTGTTGTATTTCTTATTTCATCATCACTCGTTAAATAATTTGAATAACCTTCATGTGTTTTTCTAGCTGATCTTACAGCAGATTTATATTTTTCTTGAAATTCATCTTTAAATTTAAAATTTAATACTTCACCATCATGATTTAATAAATAAGTTGCTTTTCTAGAACTATAGCGCAGAGTTGGAAGAGATAAATTTATTTCTAGTTGGGAGCCAAAGTCTCTAAGAATTCTCTCTAAAGAAGCTATATCAATATTTGGATGAGCTATTATATTTGCAGCTAAAAGACAGTCAAAAGTTCTTTTATCCATATAGTTGATTTGTTATTATTATAAATATAAAGATTTAGCTATTAAAATAATTAAATTATAGTAGAGTAAGCTTTATAAATTGTTAATTTTGCCTAGTTTTATGGGAAGAATTAGAACTACTTTGGTTAAGAGAACTGGACAGACTTTTGTAGATAAATTTCCAGATAAATTCAAAGTGGATTTTACTCATAATAAACTAGCTTTAAATGAAGTTGGAATAATTTATTCTAAGAAATTAAGAAATCTAATAGCTGGTTATATTACACATTTATTAAAAGAAAGTAAAAATTAATTCTTATATTAACATTAAGAAAGTTTAATAAACTAAATTCTTCTTAAAACTATTAAAAGAGGATGGTATGATAAATACATTATTAATAGATATAGGTATTATTATCTTATTTGCTGCGCTCTTAGCTTTAATTACTAAATTTTTTAGACAACCTTTAGTTTTAGGTTATGTAATAGCTGGTTTTCTAATAGGTCCTGCAGTTTTTGGTTTTATTACAAATCAAGATTTAATAAAACAATTAGCTGAATTGGGTGTTGCTTTTCTATTATTTATTGTTGGTTTAGAAATTGATTTAAATAAATTTAAACAATTAGGTGGAGTAATAACTGTTGTTGGAATTTTACAAGTTTTTTTGGTTACTTTAGTTGGAACTTTGTTTGCTGGTATTTGGCTTAATCCAACTCAATCATTATACATAGGATTAATTGTTGCATTTTCAAGTACTATGTTAGTAGTTAAACTAATTGAAGATAAAAGCCAATTACAAACATTACATGGAAAAATTGTATTAGGTATTTTATTAGTTCAAGATTTATTAGTTGTTTTAGTTTTATCTTTATTACATGGTTTAGGTAATAATTCTATACTTGCTGTGGTTTCTTTATTAAAGGGATTAGCATTAATTTTAATTTCATATTTAATTGGAAGATATTTATTTAATTATTTATTAAAAATGAGTGCTTCTATTCCTGAATTATTATTTGTTGTTTCTTTAGCAATTGCTTTTGTTTATTCTGCTATAGCTTATTATCTTGGTTTTTCAATTGTTATTGGAGCATTTATTGCTGGTGTTGCTTTAGCTTCTTCTCCTTATAGTTTAGAAGTTGTTGGAAGAGTTATTTCTTTGAAAGATTTTTTCTTAGTAATATTTTTTGTATCTTTAGGAATGCAAATAACTGGATTTAATTTTGCAAGTAATTTAAATTTGTTATTAATTTTATTATTTTTAGTAATTATTGTAAAACCTTTTATAATTTTCTGGTTATTAAAAATATTTAAGCAAAGTAATAGGACCTGTTTTAGTACGAGTATTTCATTAGCTCAGATTAGTGAGTTTTCTTTAGTTTTAGCTGGCAGTGGTTTAGCTTTAGGACATTTAGATCAAAACACATTTAGTTTAATTATTATCTTAGGAACTATAACTTTCACATTGACTTCTTATTTTATAAAATATGACAGGGGACTTTATTCTTTATTTTATCCTGCATTAAAAAGATTTGAAACTAATCCTAAGAATTTTAATATTGAAACTTTTGATAAAGATATTAGAAATCATATAATTATAATTGGAGCACATAGAATGGCTGCTAGAATAATAGAAGTTTTAAAAGCTAAGAAAAAAGAATTTGTGGTTATTGATTTTGATCCTGATAGAGTAAAAGGATTACAAAGAGAAGGAATTAATTGTATTTATGGAGATTATGGAAATTTACATGTATTAGAAAATTTAAATATTAAACATGCTAAAATGGTTATATCTACTGTACCTAACTTTAATGATAATATTAGATTAATAAAAATATCTAAATCACTTAATAAAAATATCATAAATATAATTAATACACATAGTAGTATGGATGCTTTATTACTTTATAGAGAAGGTGCTGATTTTGTTATATTCCCTGAATATTTATCTGGACAAAAAGTTGCAGATTATTTAATTCATTTAGATGGCAAAGGAATTAAAAAATGGGGAAGAAAATATAGAATGCAATTAGTTGATGAAATTGTTAAAAATAAATTGTTTATGTGAAATTATTAATTATTGTAGGAAATTAAATTCCATATTTATTAGAAAATAATGCCTCGGGGCGGATTTGAACCGTCGATTACCGGCTTATGAAACCGGTGTCCTGCCGCTAGACGACCGAGGCAAATTTAATAATTTAAGAACTAAACTAATCTTTTAAAAGGTTTTTGATTGTTTGAACCATGTTTAATCTATCAGATTCAGAATTGTATTTGTTTGCAGTCCATTTTTCTATTAAAATACCATCATTATCAAACCTTGGAATTAAATGAAAATGAACATGGTTAACATATTGTCCTGCAACTCTCTTATTATTTTGAATAATATTCATTCCTTGGCTAAATTGTAAAAGTGCTTTTGATAATTTTTTAATTGTTAACATTACTGCTTTTGCATCTGCATCAGACATGTCTGTTACTAATTCATAATGTTTTTTTGGAATTATTAATGTATGACCTCCTTTTTTCTGTGCTGGTGTTATATCTAGAAAAGCAATTGTTTTATCATCTTCATAAATTATGTCTTTAGATTGACCTATTTCTTTTTTTATTATTTTACAAAATATACAATCTTTCATAGTATTTTAGATAGTTTTAAATTTATAAAATTAACTTATTATATATGAAAGTTTGTGTTGTAACTGGTGGGAGAAGAGGTATTGGAAAAGCAGTTGTTGATAGATTTATTAAAGAAGGATATTATGTTGCTTCTTGTTCTAAAAACCAGAAAGCTTTTGAAAGTTATAATTTATTGTTAATGAAATGTGATGTTTCTAATATTAAAGATGTGAAAAATTTCTATTTAAAGACTATTAAAAAATTTAAAAGGGTTGATGTTTTAGTTAATAATGCTGGTGTTGCTTTTTATAAAAAACTGAATGAAACTAAAATAAAAGAAATAGATAATATGATTGATGTTAATTTGAAGGGTGTTATTTACACTACAAAGTTATTTTTAGGTAAATTAATTGAATCTAAAGGTACTTTAGTTAATATAAGTTCTGTTGCTGGTTTAAAAAGTTATGAGAATTTTTCTGTTTATTGTGCAAGTAAATATGGTGTTGTTGGTTTTAGTGATAGTTTAAGAAAAGAATTAGATAATGTTAAAGTTTATTGTGTGTGTCCTGGACCTGTTGACACTGATATGTGGAGTGGATTTGGCTGGATTAGATTTCCTGGAATAACAAAGCCTGTAACTATAGCTAATAAAGTTCTTGATTGTGTTAATAATAAATACAAAGAATTAATAATTAAATAATTTTTTAAACCAATGTTCCCAAACTGGTTCTAGTTTTCTTTCTTTATATAATTTATTTATTTGTTCTTTTGTTAGATATTTAATAGATTTAACTTCACGTTTACAAAGTTTTACTTTTCCTTTGCATTCACATTTATACAATTTCCATTCATGTAAATGAAATCCAGTTCTGCATTCATTACCTTTAATTATTTCATGAAATAATAATTTACTTTTTGTAATATCTAGGCCTGTTTCTTCTTTAACTTCTCTGTGTAAAGCTTTTAATGAATATTCATTTTTCATTACATGACCTGCAATTCCTGCATAACCTGCTGGATATAAATTTCTATTAATTATTAGATATTTATTTTTAGATTTAATTAAAGCACCAACTGAAAAATGTTTATTTTTCTTAACTTTATCTAAATTATCTATTTGTAATTTCCGTAATTTTGATTTAATTTCTGAATGTAATTTAATCTTTACTATTTTTACCATTTTTAGATTATTTCTTTTTAAAATTTTTATTATAATAAAAATAAATTAGAACAAGTACTATAATTACTATAATTGCATATATCCAATAAGAACTTGATTCATTGGTATTTTTATCAGGATTTTTTTCTGAATTTTCTGAACTTTCAATTGAATTATATAAACTAGGAGGTATTTCGTTTTTAGAAAAAATTTCTGGTTGTGAAGATTTTCCTGATGAATCTATATTTACTTTTTTACCTTCTAAAATTATTGTTTCTGATGTATCTAAAATTCCTTTAACATATGCTTGATCTTCTAAAGTGTAAACTGTTGCTGTATTTGTATTATTATCATATTTTACAAACATTTTACTTCCTCTTACACCAGTAGTAGCTGAAGGCATTGTAACTGCAAAATCTGATCTAATTGCAGCTGTGTGTTTAACTTTTGCAGCAACTGACCCAACTCTTAAATACAGTTGAGTTTTAGCTAATTTTTCTTTTGAAGTGAGTTCATCTATTCTTATTTGTGTAATTTGATATACATCTAATTTTCCGTAACCAAAATCTAAACTTGAAGTTGATTCAAAACCATTACCTATATAATCTCCTTTTTTTAGGATATCCCCAACTTTTGCAGGTATAAATTTTTTTCCATTATCTTTACTTACTTCTACATCTCCTCTTATCATTGAAACTACTGCATTACCATTTGCTGGAGCTTTTACAAAACCCCACCATTTATATTGATCAGTCTTTACTTGATCTGTCTTATAATTTTCTAGTAAACAAATTCCTCCAACATCATTATCTTGCCATTTAGAGCATCCAAAAACCCAATTCCAAGAACTTTTTTTTTCAACAGTCCCTTCAAATTTCATTAAATTTGCATCAATAAAATCTCCTTTTATGTGTTTTTCATTAAATAATTTTAATGTTGTTGGTTCTACTGGCTGTCCTCCTGGAGATATTGGATTACCATTAAATGTAACAGTTTTATCAATTCTATAAATTATATCTATGTGCCCACTTTCATATGTACTTGTGATTTTTCCTTCAAATTTACAAACTATACCTGGATTATTATTACATAAACTTCCACTATCTTTTATTGCTTGATTTACTGTAGGATTAATATCATAAATAACTTGTCCATTTAATATTAAAAATCCACGAACAGATTTATCTAAACCAAGATCTTGTGCTGGAAAATCATCAAAACCAATTGTTATAAATTTATCATTATAACTATCTAAGTAAAATATTGCATCATTTGAAGGAGCCTCTGCGTATACAGAAAATAAAGTTAATATAAAAATCAATAATACTAAAACAATTTTAATCCATCTTTTTAACATATTATTTTATTATATTTTTACTATATAAAACTAACTTAAACCAAAAGATTCAACAAAATCAGTTATTAGTTTATATTGTTTTAAATAATCAAAACCTTTTTCTGTTAAAGAATATGTCTTTCCTGATGGAGTTTGATTTTCAATAACAAAACCTCCTTCAATTAATTCATTTAGATATTCTTCCATCATTTGATGAGATAAATTAGATTTGTAAAGGATATGTGTGGGTTTTATTTTCCCATTTTTATCTTGAATAGCTTTCAAAATATCGTGTATTACCTGTAACCTATCTCGTTTTTTGTTCATTTTTTCCTTGAGATTAATATTAAATTTATTAATATAATTAAATAAGAAACTAAACTAATAATATCTGCAACCACATAATAGTTCCCATGTGTAACTGAAAATATTAGATCTATATGTGTTAATAATAATAAAATAAATGCTATTAAAATTGTTAAATTTTTAATTTGTCTGTTTTTTATATATACTTTTAAATAATGATAAATTATATATAAGAACAATACTGAAGATAATAATTCAAAAAACTCTAATCTAAATGGATGAAATATTAAAGATATTATTAATAAAATAATAAATAAAGAATATAATCTTAAACTTTTAACTCCCGTGGTCATATAAATTATTGTAAGAAGACCTATGATAAATAAAATTGAATGAGAATATAATCCTATTATACTCCAGAGATTAAAAGTTGATAGACTTATTACATTTGTCTTTATTTTTGAGAATAATACTATTGTTAAAACAGTTCTAATTAAATAAGAAATTGAAATTAATATAAAACCAATGCCAAATATTTTTGATTGTCTTTGAAAAGATAATTTATAAATTTTAAGTGCATAAATTCCAACTATTAAAGTTATTATACTAAATAATATGCCGAGGAAAATTGTATATCCAAAAAACCATTGAGGAATTATATATATGTTAGCCATATTAGTTTTTCTTATTTTTATCTTTTAAAGCTTGTGGAAGATAGATCTTTATCTGTTTTTAATAATTGATTAATAAATGTACTTCTTATTATATTTAATCAATTTAGGAGGTGGTAATAATGGATGCCATTGAATTGAAGAAAAAAAGAGTTGCATATTGGGAAAAATATCATAGAATACCTAAAGAATTATTGTGGGGATTTTAAAATGAGGTATAGGTATGCTGGTTATAATAGGTTATTTGTTGAATTTAATAACCTAGAAATTGCAAGAGAATTTAATAGATGGCTTAAACAATTTAATTTTTAATTTTATTTAAGTTTTCTTTTAAGTCTTTAATTTTAATTCTAACTTGCTGCATTGTGTCTCTATCTCTTAAAGTTACATCGTTTTGTTTTATTGAATCAAAGTCTATTGTTAGAGAATTTTTTGTTCCTATTTCATCTTGTCTTCTATAACGTTTTCCTATGCTTCCTGAATCATCATAGAAAACAGTAAATCCTTGTTTAAATAATTCTAAGAAAACTTTTTCTGCTATTTCTGGAAGTTTATCTTTATTTACTAATGGAAATACTGCTGCATCAATTGGAGCTAATTTATTTGGGAAGCTAAATAATGTTCTTTCTTTTTCTTCCTTATAGAATATGTCTAGTAATGCCCAGACATTTCTATCTACTCCAAAACTTAATTCTAAAACATGAGGAATAAATCTTTTAACTTTATTATCTTCATCTATTGTTACTTCTAATTTTGTGTTAGATCCTTTTTGATGGCCTCCTAAATCATGATCTGTTCTATAATGAACTCCACCAGCTTCTTTCCAACCACCTAAAGTTTCTAAATTTAACTCTATATCAAAATGGATTTTATTGTAAAATGCTCTTTCTTCCTGATTTAATTCTCTAAATCTAAATAATTTCTCTGGTATTTCTAAAACTTGTAAATAAAATTCTTGGACTTTAGTCATGTGGTATAAATAGAATTTTGGAATTTTTAATTTTTCATTTAATTCTTTGCATGTTATTTTTTTTAATTTTTTATCTGAAAATATTATTAATGATTCATCTTTAACTTCATTCCAATTTTCATGTTCATTTACTTTATCTGGATCAAAGAATATTTGTAATTCTGCTTGAATAAATTCTCTTAATCTAAAAAACCCTTGTCTTGGACTAATTTCATTTCTGTATACTCTTCCTATTACTGCTAGACCTAATGGTAATTTTCTTCTTGTTGCTTCAAATTCTCTTTTGAATGCTAGATAAGGAGACTGTGCTGATTCTGGTCTTAAGTACATAATATCATCACCTGTTGCTCCAACTTTTATATCAAACATCATATTAAAGAAACGAACATCCATTAAATTTCCTTTACATTTTGGACATTTTAATTTATGATCTCTAATTAACTTTGTTAAAGCTTCTTCTTTTAATCCTGCTATATCTAATTTTAATTCATCTTCTAATAATTGATCTGCTCTAAATCTAAAATGACATTTTTCACATTCTGTTAATGGGTCTGTGAAATTTTTTAAATGGCCTGAAGATTCAAAAACTTTTTTTGGCATAATTGTACAATCATCTATTTCATAAAAATTTGTATTTAATGATAAGAAGAAATTTCTCCATAAATTTTGCCATTTATTTTTTATTTTTGTTCCTAAAGAACCATATGTCCAGAAACCGGCTTTACTTCCATAAATTTCTGATGAAGGATATATTAAACCTCTTTTTGTTGCTATATCCATAATCATTTCTGACTTTGATTTTTTAAGATTTTCCATTAAGTTATAACTAAAATACTTGTATTTAAAGTTTAGTAAGGCTTATAAAATTTACCCTTATTATTGTTTTATGACAATACTTAAAGAAGTCAGAAATGGTGAAAAAGGTTTAGAAGGAATTTGTGAAGATGGAAAAATAGTTCTTTTAGAACCATTGAAAACTGTTAATGTTAAAGCTATTGTATCAACCACCATAGACTATAAAGAATTTTGTGATCATGCAAGGAAAGATTTTCAATATTATCAAATTGGTCGTCTTACTAGTGGAGAAAATAATCCTATGCTTGCAATTCCTTTTGTAACTTATCATCAGAAAAAATCTTAGATCTTTAATTTTAAAAAGTCTTATAAAACTTAGTCTTTTGTTTTAATCTTAATGGATAATAAATTTGATTTTCAAGAAGATAAAATTGTTAATGAGTTAAATAATAGGAAAACTAAATTAGCATTATTACAATTACCTGAAGGTTTGAAAAAAGAAGCAATAAGATTAGTTAATTATTTTGAGAATAATACAAATTCTGAAATTATTGTTAGTGGAGAAACTTGCTGGGGTGGTTGTGATCTTGCACTGGATGAAGCTAAAAATTTGGGTGTTGATTTGCTCATTCATTATGGACATGCTCCTTTTATGAAAAAAGTAGATTTTGAAGTTCTTTATATTGAAATTGAAGATAAGACTTCTATTAAAAATTTATTAGAAATGTCTATTAAACATTTAAAAGAATTTAAGAAAATAGGATTAGTTTGTAGTGTTCAACACATGCATCAATTAGAAGAAACTAAAAAATTCTTTGAGAATTTAGGCAAAGAAGTTATAATTCCTAAGAAAAAAGGTTATGCTTATTATGATGGACATGTTGTTGGATGTGAATATAATTCTCTAAAATTAATTTCTAAAGATGTTGATGCTTTTTTAGTTATAGGAAATCAATTTCATTCTTTAGGTGCAGCTTTGTCTGTAAAAAATTCTATTTATTTATTAGATACTTATAATAATGAAGTAATT
Organism: archaeon; assembly: GCA_023245565.1. Taxonomy (GTDB): domain Archaea; phylum Nanobdellota; class Nanobdellia; order SCGC-AAA011-G17; family GW2011-AR18; genus JACPCE01. Next base: position 36,696 of record JAHFKB010000001.1, on the reverse strand, counting down.
GAAATGAGTAAATTAAGAGATAAAGTGGTAAAACAAAGATTTGCTGCTATTGAGAGTTTAAAGAATGAAAAGAAAATTGGTATTATTGTTGGTATGAAACCTGGACAGAAATTTGGAAGTTTTAAAGTTATAAAAAAGAAATTTGAAAATGCAGGAAAAGAAGTTATTGTTATTACAATGAGAGAAATGAGTAATGATAAATTAATTAATTTTTATGATATAAAAGCATTTGTTGAATTAGCTTGTCCTAGAATTGCTGTTGAAGATCATGATAAATATGAAAAAACAATAGTTACTTTTAAAGAAGCTTTAGTTGCTATTGGTGATATGAAATGGGAAGATCTACTTGAAAATGGATTCCTCTAAGAAAAGAAGTTTAATATTTGATGTAGATTGGACTTTAACTAAAGGATATCATCCTAGTATTGTTCTTGAACATTTTGGAATTAATATAAAAGATTTTTGGGCTAAAGTTACTAGGGAACAAGAAATTCAAAGTAAAGATAGAGTAAATGTTGATGTAATATATATAACTTATTTACTTCATGAAGTTCAAAAAGTTAAAGGTAGTGGATTAACTATTGAAGATCTTAATTTTTTAGGAGAAAATATTAATGATATGTTATATCCTGGATTACCTGAATTTTTTGATAATATGAAAGAAGTTAATACTCATTTAGATATTTCTTATCATTTACTTAGTGTTGGTTTAAAAGATATGTTAAAAAACTGTTCTTTAGCTAGATATTGTAATTCTATTGATGGTTATGATTTTTTAGATGGTCTTACTCCTGGACCTGGTATTGATGGATTAAAATCTACTTCATCTTCTCATGAAAAAGTTTCAGCTATTGTTAAAATAAGTAGAGGTGAACTAACTGAAGGCTATGAATGTCCAATTAAAAATATGATTTATTTTGGAGATGGACATACAGATATTCCTGCTTTTAGTTTTGTTAAGAGAAGAGGAGGAACATCAATTTGTGTTTTTGATCCTGAAGAAAAAACTGCATATTCAAAAGCTGAAAAATTTAGAAATTATGTAAATTATATTCTTCCTGTTGACTATAGAAAAAATAGTGATTTATGGTGTGTTATAAGTGATACTATAAATAAATAACTATAAAATTTTCATATATTCTATTTTAATTATAGAAACTCTGGATCTTTTTATATAATAATTTCATAAATGTAGAATGTTTATATAGTTATTAATTTCTAATAATTTATGCCTAATAATCAGAATATTGCTATAGGTTTTATTGATGGTAATGTACAAAAACACATTCTTTATACTTTTCAAGTTTTAAATAATTTTGTTAAAAAATTTGGTCCTGAAATTGAAAGAATACATTTAGAGTTTTCTTTTTTCTCTAATAGGCCTTTTATTAGTATAAAGAAAGATGACATTCTCAATTATATAAATATAGATATTAAAAGTGCTAGGTCTGCTTTACTTTGGTATAGAAACACCATGAACGTTGTTGAAAATAGATTAGTTTTAATGACTTCAAATTTTGGGCTTTTTGATTTTTTAAGAGAAAACGGAATTCCTATTTCTGATGTTGGAGAAGTACAAGGACTGATTAATAATTATTGGAATATAACTTATGCACCATTAATAGGAAAACTTAATATGGCTTATTTATATTTGCAAGAATTAAATAGGTTGTTGAATGAACAAATAAAATTAGCTGAAGAATTAACTAAGTTAAATTATTTTGATGGTTTTGAAAAATTAGAAAATTTAGCAAAATTATTCGAAGAAGAAAGAATTAAATTTTGGAACCTATCTAAAATTATAGAAATTAGTAAAAGTGATTTTATTCAAGTTAATAATTTATATAATTCAGAATTAAAAAAATTAAAATATGTTGCTAAAGCTTATATTGATTTACTACGTGGAACTTTAGGTGCAGATATTAAAAACAGCCGTGGTGGTGTTAAGAAGGGGGTTATTGTTTTAATGTATGTTGCTGGTGCTGCATTTTTATATTCGAATTTAAAAAATACTTTAATTCGTAATACAGCTCAAGGAGTTTTAAAAAGATTGTTGGGTATATTTAAAACTAAAGATACAAATATTTCTCAAACCACTAAAAAATTAGCAGACTTGGGCAAAGAAGGTTTTGAAGATATTGGAGAAGGAACTTTGGGATTAATTATGGGATTATAGTTCTTTATATTTTCTAAATTAATAACAACTGTTCACTATGTAATGCTCTCTCCCATGCACCAGTTTTATAAACGCGCACAGAGACTGGATAAAGTGACTCTGATATAGAACAATAAACTACTTCATTGTGAAACCAAATTTTACTCTTTTGATACCAACTATTATCATAATTGTCTTTTTTCATCTCTAAAGATATTGATATTGGTCCAACTTCAATTTTACAAATTATTTCCTCTTGTGTTTCTAAAATAATTTCGCCGTAATCACAAACTAAATCAACTAATCCAGTTTCTATATTCCAAATAGTTTTATCTTTACAAGTATAGTAATCATAATATCCCATAAGTCTTGATTTGTAAATAAATATATAAGTTTATTTCTTTTTACTTTTCAGAGAAGTAATAACTGCTTTCTCAGAAATAATTGCAGAATTTCCTGTTGAATCTTCAATAATAATTTTTAATTCTTCATCACCACATTCAGCTTTCCATAATTTTTTTAATAAATTCTTAGCTTTTTTTCTTATATTATCTTCATCTGCAGTATCTCTTTCTGCTTCTAGAATTTTTTTAAATCTTTGTAATAATCCTTCAATGTTACTTACATAACCATCAGAAGCTACTCCTGGTTCTACTTCCATTTTTAATCCTGGAATTTTAATTGTTGCTTCTGAAGATTTAACAACTCTGACACTTAGATCTTTTGAATTATTTAATATGAATTCTATTTTAGAAGGTTCTCCAACTTTTTCTACTTCAACATCATTTTGTTTATAATTACATTCTGTATTTGAACATGACATACCAAAAATAAAGACTTTTCCAAAATGTGGAATATCTTGTTCTGTTTCATAAAGAGTTAATGTATTTTTTTGGCACATAGGACACTTTTCATTATCAATTTTATCCATTTGTGGCTCTTTATTTTCTTGTTTTGGCATAATGAATGAATAAAAATAATATTTATAAAGCTTGTTGTTGAATTTATCTAATTACTTCATAGTCTTCATTAGAAGGTTTAAAATATTCTTTTACCCAATATAACCCTATTTTAATATAACCTTTTTTATCAAATCTTCTTGTAGAACTTATCACATAGTCATCTAAAATAATAAAGCCACTATGTTTTCTTATTCTTCTTACAAAGTCTCCATCTTCTTTTTTCTTAAAGTATTTATTAAATCCATTAAATTTTAAAAATATTTTTTTAGTGCAAAAAATCATTCCATTGCTAACACCAAAAGGACAGATCAAATGATTTTTTAAAAACATCATAAATTTATGTTTTAATTTTTCATTAGAAGGTTTAATTTTACAAGTTCCAACAATATTAGGATATTTATCTAGAATCTTAGATATATTTTCTAAAACATCTTTAGTTAACAAAGTATCTGAATCTAAGAAAACTAATTTATTACCTTTAGCTATTTTAACACCTTTATTTTTAGCAATTGCTGGACCTGTTCTTTTTTTCAATACTACAACTTTATTAGCTAATTTTCTAGATATTTTTTCTGTATTGTCTGTGCACCCATCACATACAACTATAATTTCATATTTTTTAAAACCTTGAGCTTTTATTGATTTTATAGTGTTCTCTATATAGTTTTCTTCATTACATGCAGGAATTATTATAGATAACATTTAATTTTCTAATTTTTATATATTTAAAAGACTAACTGAAATTAATTAAGAATAAATAAATTACACCAGCTATAATTCCAAGAATAAATCCAAATACTACATCTATAAAGTAATGTTTTTTTAAGTAAATTCTTGAGTAACCTATTAATAATGCCATAAATACTAAAAATATAGAAGCTAATGGTTTTCTTATTTCATTTGCTAAAACTATTGCTGCATAAATTGAACCCATTGTATGTAAACTTGGAAATGAAGAAGCATTTATTTTTGTGAATAGATTAAAATAATCTTCTTTTTCAGGTCTTTCTTTAAAATAAAATAATCTTAATAAAAATGCAAATACATAACAAAGTATTAAACCTAATCCTAATGATTTAGCTATTTTTACTTCTCCCAATGTTAATAGAAATACAATTATTATTACAAAAAAGAAAGTTGTTCCTAGAGAAGTTATTGCTAAAAATGCTTCTCTTGTGTATTTCTTAATTGTTTTCATAAAATATTGACAAATTTCAATATTAAAAATATATCTAAAATGGTTATTATCATGAAAAGAACTAATTCTAATGGTCCTCCTGTATGTATTGGACCTTTTAATGTAAATTTAGTAAATGGATATAAAAAACTTATTCCTTCTCTAGTTATTGAATCTCCAATTAAGTGAACTAAATAACCTCCCAGAATAGCTAAACCTAAAAAACTTAAATTAAAGTAATAAAGTATTATTAATAAAATTAATGGGGGGAATATTGAATGAAAAAATCCTCTGTGTTTGAATATTAAATTTATTGGTATTGATATGAATGGTAATTTTCTCCCTAGTTTACTTTTTGGATGATCTAGGTCTGGAATTGAACTGAAAGCAGTTACTAATATTGCAAATATTATTGGGTGTGGTAAAGAAATTTTATTTATTAATAATAATGTTAAGAATAAACCAAACATTGCATGGGTTTTAAACATCATTTTTGCATTTCTGCTAATATTATTTCTGGCTTTGGTTCTTCTATATTATTTACAACTATCTCAAGTCTGTTAAATAATTCATTTTTATTTATTTTACCTTTTAATATTAATTGTTTACCTAAAACTTCTTTTTTAATTTCTTCAAAATTAGTTTTATTTAATATTAATTTTTCTGCTTGATCTCTAAATAAAACTGCTCTTATGTTTCCTGTGCCGTCATCAAAGAAAATATTTAAAATTGGAACTTTTTTAGGAGGAACATTTCCATGTTCTGGACACTTAAATAATTCTCCTTCTTGCATTAATTTTTTATTACATACATTACATGAATTATAATATTTTGGTTCAAAAACTTGAACTATTGTTCCAAATAATTCTACAAATTCATTTTCATTTACATCATTTATTTGTTTTCTATTTGAAGAAGAATTTATTTTTACTTCTTGTATTGTCTCATTTTCTGGATTTATTATTATTTGAGATTTACTTCCTAAATGTAATTCTTTAAATCCATTATTGTTTTGTTTTGAATAAGAATTATTTATTTTTAATATATCTCCTTGTTTTATGTCTTTTATTAATTCTATTAATTTTTCATCCCATACAACTAATCTTATAGCTCCTGTTTCATCTCCAACTAAAATAGAACCAATTCTTCCCTGTCTATTTTCTTTATGAAATGTTTTAATTTCATAAATATTTATTACTTTAGCTATAAGATTAACTGAATTAAGTCCTGCTTCAACTTGATTTACTTTTAATGATCTATTTAAATTATCAAATAATTTAACATTTAATTCATTAGCAATAATATGTGCTGCACCTTCTCTAGAAATTAGATCTTGTAAGTCTTTTAATTTTTGATTAATTTTTACTTCTATGTCTTGTCTAGAAAGTCCTGTTGTATCTATAATTTTATTAATTATTGTTTCATAGCCAAGAATCATAGAAAACTTATTTTTACTTTATTTAAAAAGATTTTGTTTTATTGTGAAGTGAAATCTCTTGGCTTTAAATAAGAAGAATATTTTGGATGATTTGGAAGATTTATTCTAGACCAATCAAGATTTCTAGGATCATCTTTAGAGCTTTTAACTTCATAATGTGCTACTATGTGATTGTCATCATATGGTATATTTAATTTCTTTGTTAAATAGGGTAAAATTTGATTTAAAGTGTTGTATTGTGCTTCTGTTATTGGATCATTTATTCTTCCACTATTTAAAATTTCTATTCCTATGGATTTTGAGTTTATTCCTTGTATACAAAATTTAGATCTATTTTTACAATTTATTTCAGAACCTGTTGTTAATTCTTTGCAACATTTTGCTGTAATCCATTCTTTTGTATTTTCATTGTAAAGCTGATTTTGACAGCAACCAGCATGATATGCTATTGTATCTTCTGGAACAAATACATATAGATCTCCATTTCTTTCTAAAACATAATGAACAGATAATCCTCTTTCTTTTAATGTTGATAATGTGTAAGTTGCTTTTGCTTCACCTGTGTGATGTAAAACAATCATACTTACTTTTGATCTTTTAGAACCTACTTTTAATTCTGGAGTTATTTTCTTAATTATTTTTGCTCCTTTAAGATCTAAACTGTCTAATAAAGATTCTCCTTCTTTTAAAAATCCTGAACTTTTTTCTACTTTATCAGATTCATAACCTGCATCTTCTCCTTCTTCAATATCTTCATAAAAATCTTGATATCCTTGTAATGGTTTATTATTGTAAAATGCGAATTTAATTGCTGAGGTTTCTAAAGGTAATTTAATTTTTATTAAATTTTCTTCTTTAGATATTTCTATATTACTAAATTTTTCATTTAGTTTCTTTTTACAATTTTCAAATTCTTTATTTATACAATTTGATTCTATTGTTGTGTATAAAACTTGATAACTATTTATATTATCAAATCTTACTTTTATTCTGGGATTTTGTTTTATAATAGATCCACTTGATAATTCTATTGGATATTGTATTTCTGAGAATTTAAATATTATATTATTTCCTATTTTTAATGTATTTTCTACATTTAATTCTTTAATATTTTTTGTATAAATATAATTATATTGGTCTTCTGTGCCTTCTGGAACTTCAAATTTAATATCTTCTTTTTTTACATTAAATAATTTTTCTGTATCTGTTTTTTTATAATTACTTTCATAATTTTCTAAATAAGGCTTTAGATCTGTTCTTATTTGATAAGTTAATTCTGCTCTTGGACTTAAAATTTGACAAGTATTCCAAATTATAAACTCTTCAGATTTTTCACATCTATTTGCTTCTGCATATCCCCCACTATCTGCAATTTTTAATTTAGATGTTTCATAAGCTTGTTTTGTTGCTAACTCTAGATAAAAATGTGCTTTTTCAGATTCATCATAAGTTTTTATTATGTTTATTGATCTTAGGCCGACTAGGTCTTGTTTATTTAATGCTTCAGATCTTATTATAAAAGCTAAGACTATAAAAATTAAAATATTTACAATTACAAATAAAGGAAGGAAAATTCCTTTTTTATGCAATAGCATTTACTTCCTCCTCTGAACAAGAAAAACAATCTAAAAATAAATTTACTTTAGCTACTTTATTATTTGCTAATGGAATCAATGTACTTTGTAAAAAATATCTTTTACCTGTAATAGATTCTTTTGCATTATAATAAAATAATTCATTATCTGCTCTTATTTCTAAAATCCATCTTGCTTCTTGAAGACTTCCTGAAATTGCTCCTGGAGTTGCAAAGTTTACTTTTGTAAGGTCTTCTTTTACTCCTGGAAGTGGAAGTGCTAATAATATTTTATTTACTTCTTTATTTAGGTCTTCTTTATATTTTGGATCTGAATATGCTAGATTAATTAGTTCTGCTATTTGTGTTTGTTTTCCATTTAATTCTATATTTGATTTTAGTAAATTTATAATTTTTGAACTGTCTTGAAAAGCTTCTGATTTAATAACTAAATTTGGGGAATCAAAGAAATTAAAAACAAAGAATATTAAACTGAAAATAATAATTACTAATAGGAATAGTCCTAGAGAGGGCAAAAAGTATAATGGAAAACCATAATCTCCTTTTTTATTATACACCAGTTATCACCTCTATTTCTATAATTCCAGTTTTTATATTTTCATTTTCTTTGTATAAAATTAGGTCTCTTCTTATATTGCATTTGACATCATTAACTTTAGCACATATTGGAAGATAAGCTTCTTGTCTTAAATTTAAATTTTTAGCAGATTTAATTATATTACCATCTAATGTTTTAATTTTTACAGTATATCCTAAGTTTTCTTTTGTATAACAAGTTTTTAGATTATCAATATTTAATTTTTCTAGATCTATTGTTCCTTGATAAATTCTTGCTTCGTCTTTAAATGCTAGACATTGATCTGAAGAAACTAATTTTTTAGATAAAATAAAAGTTTCTAATCTAATTGTATTAATATCTTCGTTTAGATATTTGAAAGCCATAACTGAAATAAAAAATGCAGAAACTATTATGAATAATATATAAACAATGTATTCAACAATATTTATAGATCCTTTTTTTTTCATTTTGTTATTTTAATTTGATTTTCAATTACTTGATATGGAATTTGATTATCTTTACTTATACCACAAAAGAAGTTTGTTGGTGTGGTTGTATCTTCTTTATATTTTGTTTTAATCATACATCTATTTTGATCTAGAGAAAAATCTGTTTTGTCTCTCATTTGATAATTATAATTTATATTGTCTGGGGAAATTGATATTGAATCAAAAGTAAAAGCAATATCTCTTGATTCTACTCTTAAATTGTGAAGTTTGCTGTCTTTTATTTTAAAACCAACTCCTAAAAAAAGAGCAATAACTACTAATAGCAATACTATATGTACAAACCATTCTGAAATTTGTTCTATATTTACCATTAAGTATAACCTGGTTTTACTGTGGCTTGTAAAGTAGCATATTTATCTTCACTAAAATAACATTTATTGTTTTGTTTTGCAATTTCATAACTTTTTGTTTTGTATTCGTAATGCCACCATTCTTTACCATAATTAGCCCATCCTGCTTCACACATTAAATTACGCAGACCAATAAGATCTTGATCATTTTTACCTTTTTGTAATTGAACATCTAATGCTCTTCCAATTATATGCGGACAATTAGAATATTGGGATAAATCATTTATTATTTGAAGTGCTTTTGGATTGTTTGCTGCTAACCAGTCTTTTACTAATTTAATTCTAATATTTTTTGAACCTTTAACATTTGGAACATTTTCTTCAAGTTCTTTTTTATTAGATATACTTAAAGGACCACAAGCTTCAGCTCCTCCTGTTAAAAAATCAAAGAATGCATCTCTTTGAGATGTTGCAGAACGTGCTGCATCTTTAATCAATAGATATTCATCTTGATTATTGATAAATTTTTTTGTATAAATTAGATGTTCTACTGTATCTTGATGAGCACAACATAATTTATCTGAACATTTTATTTTTTCATCTTGTTGAATAACAACTAATTCTTGATTTATATCTTTGCATGAAGCAAAATTTTGTATTTCTCCTTGTTCTTGAATTTCATTACCTATACTTATTGCAAAATTATTTCCAAAACCATCCAGGTTTCCCATACAATATACATCTGTCTCAGATTCACTACATTCTAATTTTGTTTGCTGCCATGTTTGATCTTTTTTATAATATAAATAAATTTTATCTCTGTCTTGTGCTTGAACTAAATTAAATTTTTCTTTATCAATTCTTAATTTAATATAAGTATTTTCTACTTCAGAAGGATCTATTTTTTTATAGTTTGTTTCTAATTCTTTTATATTTGAAACTTGAGCTAATTCTATATCAAAAAAATTAGTAAATCCATCTATATTTTGGATTCCTTCTGGTAATAGTAAACTCTGTTTTTTTTGTGTTACTATTGGAATAAAAGAATCAATTTTAGTTTTAAATTTAATTGATAATTCATTAATTAAATTATTTTGGTCTGTTTTTGTATTTATTCCTTGACTAGAATATTTTACTGGTTCTAATTCTTTTTCTGTTGAAATAACTTGAATTCTTAAAATTTTTCCATCTTTTATAAATTTTAAAAACACATAATTTTTTAGATCTAAAGTTGAAAATTGTTCTTGATTAATTTTTTCATAATTTTTGAATTTATAACAATCATAGGGTTTGCATATTTTATCTTCTATTGTGCATAAACAAAGTGATGGTTCGTTTGATAAAGTATATGGATATGTTATTTTACCAATTCCTTGAGAAAAAGTAAAACTTATTAATGGACAACCGTTATTATAAAATAAATATTCTTTAATATTTCCTTCATCTACTTGTTTTAATATTTCTTTTAAACTATTTTTACCATCCCACCATTTGTAATTTTCACATTGTGTAGATTTTTTGAAAAAAGCATTACTAACTGCTTGTGATGCAAGAATTAGTGCACCTATAAGCAAAACAGCTGCTAATATTCCTAGAAATATATTAGTTATTTCATATACTGCCTTCTTATTTTTTACCATCTTTTTTATTATTTTTAAAGAATTCTAAGGTATTTATTTCTTATGGTAAGACTTTAGGCAAGGAAGCATTACTCATTTTTACTTGATCTCCAATACTTGAGCCTATTTGACCACCATATTTTAAAATAAAGAATATAACTAGGAAAAGAACAATTAAAATTATAATAAATACAACAACTGTTTCTAAAGAAAGAGATGAACCTTTTTTAAACATTTTAACAAGTTATTTCTGGGCAATCTATATTTAAAGTTGAACTTGCTTTTCCTACTTTTTTAATATCATCTTTGTATTTGTCTAATCCTGCGGTTATTTCAGTTGCTGGAGTTCCACAAATTACTCTCTCTGGAAGAGTAGTTGGATTACTATCCATATCTACTACGAAACTTTGTTTACAATAACCTGAAAGTTTTTGTGCTGATTCTGGCAATGATTTACCACTATCACATAAGTTTTGACATGTCTGAACAACAATATCTCTAGATTGGCCAGAAGTTGTTCCTGTAAATAAATCTCTTACTTTTCCAACAACACTACCAAAACCGCCTGCGAAAAAAGCAATCAAAATAACTAGGACTACAAGCACAATTATTGCAATGATAATAACATTCATCGGCATTCCTTGAGCTTTTTTATTTAACATTTATTCACACCTTTTATTATTGATTAAATCTTGATATTTCTATTTAAAGCTTTTGATTTAAGGTTTTGTTAATACAAAGCTAAAATTATATAAACTCAATAAATAATAAGCGTAAGTATAATTAACTTAAACTCATTTTAATATCATATATCTTGAAATTTTTCTCTTAAATTTATTATTTCTTCATTTTTCATATTTTTTATTACTAATTTCATTTTTACTGTGAATTCTTCTGCTTTAATTAATATTTTTTTGGTTGATTCTTCTGTTAATGTTATATCTTCTGATGTTACATAATATTGTTTATCTATTCTATCTTCTTTTGCTTTTGATATTAAATCAAATAGTTCTACTTTATTTAATAAAAATTTTAGCAAAAGTATTGATCCTGCGTGGTTTTCACATTTTATTCCTGTTTTAAATAGCAATGCTGTTAATATATTGTACATTGCATAATATGAGCTTGATGTTGAATCATCATAAAGTTTGTTTTCTAGTAATATTTTTGCTGATTTTAGTGAATTATCTGATTTTAATATGTATGATATACATATTGTTTCTGATTGCTCCACTAGACTTAGATTTCCTTCTTCTTTTAATTTATTTAAAAAATTTGTTTTTTTCATAAAACTCTTCAACACCTCTTAATATTATATGATTTTTAATTATTTCTGTTATTAATAAATCATTAATATTAAAAATTCCAATCTTTACTTTTATTTTTGAGTTTATACTGTTTATTTCTTCTTTTACTTTGCTATTTTTTGTTTCTATATATAGATCTATATCACTTTCTTTTTTTGGTGAAAATTTAGCATAACTTCCAAATAGTATTATCATTTTTTCTCTGGATATTTTTAATATATCTTCTATTATTATAGTTAATTCTGGATATTTTCTGCATAGTTTTATTAGTTTATATCTTTCAGCATTATAAACATAGTTTTTTGCCTGAATATTATTTTTTATGTAGAAGACTTTGTTTTTTCCTTCAAGATTATAATCTACAACGTTTTCATTAATTAATTCTTTTAATTTTCTTGCTATTATTGAATGGTGGATTTCTAATTTTCTTGCTATACTCCTTAAATGGATCTTTTCTTTTAATAATAAAAGTACTATTTCTAGTATTATATCGTCTCTATTATTAGCCATATGTCTCTATAAATAGACAATTCTATTTAAAGCTTTTGTTTGTAGTTATTTTGGAATTAATTCTTTCTTTGCACTAGAAATTGCCACTTGATTAGAGAAAGTTCTTTGTTTTATTAATTCTAGAGTATAAGGTAAGAAACAAGTTTTATCTTTGAATGTGTAAAATTCTATTTCTGTGTAATCATTTAGTTTTATTGTTTGATGTAGAGTTTGAAGGTCTTTTTCTTCTGTTTTTTTATAATCTGTAAATAAACAACTGTATTTTGTAAATTTTTTTGAGGTAATTTCTGTTTTTTCATAGTACAATACTAATACATTATCTTCTATAGTTATTGCGTAGTGTTCTGGAATTACAGATTTATCTTCTGGTTTAATAAGATATGAACATTTATTATTACAATTTTCTATCTGGTAAAAAATATCATTAAAAATATTATTGGCTTCAAATGAATTTTTGTATAATTCACATTTATTTAATTTATATTGGGCTGAAGCTATTCCTATTTTTTCATTGTCAAATTTATATAAATATCCATTTCTTAAGTCTATAATATTAATATTTTTTGGATCTGCACTTGAACATAATTTTGATTCAGTTAAGTATAATTTTTCAGATTGTTGAACTTGATGAAAACCTTCAATTTTTAATTTTGCAAGAGTGTTTGTTGTATCTTTAACAAATACTGCCCCTCTTCCTCCAACTATTGCTTTTTTTGGGAGTTCTTCTGCAAATTCTACATTTGAATCTCTAAAAACATCAAATCCAAAATATAATATATCATTTCTTATATCTGTACTAACTTCTTGCTTATCTTCTGAAGTATTAGTTATACCTTGACAATCATTAATTAGTTTTGCATTGCCTAGTAAAGTAATTGTTGTTAATTTTTTTGAGTTGGAAATTGAAACTACATAGTTTTCTGGAACTAGTGCATTAGTGAATGGACAATAACAATTATTTGATGGAGATAATTTACACTCTTGATAATTTTTAATAAATTCTTTGTAAAAAATAACATCTGAAGATACTTCTACTTTAACTTCTGTTTTATTTTCTTGAAATATTCCTGCAAAAGATTGTACTAAAGGTGAAACTTTGAAGACTATTGCTAATAAAAGAAATATAAATGCTGCTAATACTAAAATAAATGCTGCTAATTTTTGTTTTTCCATTTTACCTAAACCTAAGCATCTCTCTTATTTTATCTAATATATTTAAAGATTGATTTTTTAATAAATAAATTATTCCAATTATTATTAATAATATAATTAAAACTAATAATAATTTCATTATTGTATCTAATTCAAAATCTGCTTTTTTATTCATACAAATATTCCCCCATAATAATCTATTACCGATAGTTCTTGATTACATATTTTATTTGCATCTTCAGGGCCAACAAATACTACACCTGCATTTCTATTAATTGTGGTGTGTGTTCTTGATGTAGTACTTTCTACAAACATAATATACATTGTTGAATCAATCTTTAAATATCCTTCAATTGGTTTTTGTTTATAATTTGGATTATTAATTAAGTATTGATAATAAGTTATTTCCTTTAATGGATTTATTTTTTCTTCTACTAAGTATTTATAAAAATTTTCTAAGTATTTTTTAGATTTTACAATATTTTCTGGAAAAACAAGACTTCTACAAGGGAAGCAAAATGTTTCTCTTTGATAATTTGAGAGGAAATTTGTATCTCCTTTGTCAAATGTATTCCAACAATTTACCATACTATTTGCTATTTCTCTATAAATAACTGGAGGTTTTCCATCTAACCATTCAAGCTGTTCTTCTGATTTAATTTCTAGAGGATCTTCTAAGTCTTTTACTGGTGGTTTGTCTGGAACTGTTAGGTCTTTAATTTGACCTGAGGCTTGTCTTGATTTTATCCAAACATTAATTGCTTCTGAATTTGAAGATGAACTTAAAATGTCTGTTTGAGATTTTATTATAATAAATAATATTGATATTGTTAAGGCTACTACAATTAAAATTGCTAGAGTGCTTGTTTCTAATCCTGCTTTTTTCATATTCCTACAAATATTCCTCCAACTTTTAAATTAATTATTTTATATAAAATATATAAAAGTAATATAATTGATATAAGAATAAATAATGCATATACTGTTGATCTTGTCTGTCCTTTTTTTAACATATAACTTTAGATTAAACTTTGTATATAAAGGTTTTTAGATAGATTAATTTATATTAAATTTAATTTTGGAAAATTTTTGCGCGACGCAACCCAAGCACATCATACACAAAACCAGGCTCCCCGTTCAAAATCAAGCCCAACTCAGAGCTCCCGTCACGGAAGGCGGCTGCTTCATTATCTCTTGGATACCAATAATAATGTTCTCCTGAATCTTTTATTTTAGTTGGATAACCATATACATTTATATCTTCTTTATCAAAAGATCCATCTTGTAATTGTAAATATTTTAATTTTATTTCTTTATTGTTTATTTTTAATGTATTTTTATTTATTATTTGATCTTCTAACCATTCTGCATTTTTAGTTTTCATTTCTTCTAATGTTTCTTTTGCATCTTTATTTTCTTTTAATTCTTGTTCTTTTAACCAAGGAATAAAAACTAAATACATTAGACCAACTGTTAATAATTTATATCCTTGATTTTCTACTAGTTTTTTTCCATCTGTTTGATTTATAGTTGTTTTAAATATTTTCTTTTCTACTAATAAACCATCAGCTGAATCTAAATCCATATAATTTGCTTGTTTTAAGAAATCTCTATAATTTTGTGTTGTGTTACTAATAATATATTCTTTTGGAATTATATAGAATTCTTTTTCTATTTCTTCTCTTGTTGGTAAGAATTCCTCTGTTAATATATTTTTTTCAATAATATTTAATTCTTTAGATATATCATTTTTTAATTTTTCTATTGCTAAATTAATTTTAGTGCTTATTTCATCATCTAAAAAATGTGGTGCTAAAATATGTCTAAATATTTTTGCTGAATTATATTCTATATCATAATTCCTATAACTTATTTTAGTTTCTCCTGAAAAATATATGTAAATTTTTAAAAAATATTTTTTCTCCCAAGTCATACCAATTCTGTATTTTAATCTAATTTCGTATCCAAAAGTATTTCTTATATCTGACTTTATTTCTTTTATTTCATAGTAGTATTGAGGCCCTTTACTTTTTAAATTCTTAATTAATTTATTTAAAAAATCATTAATTAAAACCACTGCAATTTTCTTAGTATCTTTTTCTTCCATTTTAGCCAGTAATATCTTGTGCACTTAATAATCCTTGTGCCATTGAACTAAATAATATTGTTACAATTATTGCGATTACTGCATATAAAAGAAAACTTCTTATTAAGTTTTTTCCAAGCAAGTGCTGTTCATTAATTTTATCAGAACCATTTTCTATTCCATTCTGCATTATTGTTAAAATATAAGCTAACTGTACTACATAAACTCCTACAACTATTTGGAAAAAATATCCTGGAATTATTCCATTAACTTGAAATAAATCAACTATTGTTGTTAAGCTAGCTGCACTTCCTGAATCTGATCCTGCTTCTAAACTAAAACTGCTTATTTTTAAATTTAAAGCTACAATAATATTAACAATCATTGAAGAAATTCCTACAACTATTCCTGCAATTGCTGGTGTTAAAAATGAAATTTGAGATTTCATTGAAGAAATAACTTCTGCTAATAGATCTTTAAGACGTTCTGATACTTTGTGAATTTTATCTACATATGTTGAAATACTAATTAATGATTGAGAAACTATTTTTGGACCTTTTCTTGAACTTTCTAATAATACTTCCATTGAACTTTCAATTAGAGGAGAAGGATAAGATAATATTGCTCCATTTTTTTCATTAAATATTGCTTCTTGAATACTCATTCCAAGTGATCTTATGTTTTGATCTACTAATCTAAAGAATTTTCCAGATGGTGTTCCTTCCATTGTTTCAGCTACTTTATTAAAAGATAATTCTGTTGGAATTCCATCACCAATTCTATTTCCTACTTGAAATAATGCAGATGCAAATTCACTTTCTAATTCTTTTGTTTCATTTCTTAATTCAATAATTTTCTTACTTTTCATTTTATAATAAGTACCAAGACCAATAGCTAATCCTGCAGGTATTAAGAAACTTAGAATTAAAGCACCTAAACCAAATGGGCCATAAATATCTTCACCAACTTGAATATATCCGAAAAAACAACCAAATAAATTACCTAAATCTATATCTCCTATAGCACATTTTTGATTTGGAATAAATTTTGCAGGTGTTATTGCATTTACAAAAAGAGGAAATAATCCAACTACAATTAATAATAAAGCTATAAATATACATAAAAATTTTGGATCAAATGCTTTTTGATAAACTCTTTCTGCAATTTTAGATTCACCATAACCTGTTGGTCTTTTTGATAAAATATTCATTCCTAAGAAAAATACCATCACTGGAAGAATTATGTTGTAAAGGAAAGCTAGATGATACCATTTAACTAATCCTTGTAAAAATGAACCCACTAATGGAAATATTACTAAACCTAAAATTGGAAGAATAACTCCTAACATATGTAAAGTTGTTACTGGGCCTTTAATGTCTTGTGCATAATGTAACATTTTTTCATAAGTTCCATCTAGAATTACACTTAATGATTTATCTAAAAGATCATTTCTTCTAGATTCTGTTGGTTCATATAAAGAAGATTCTATTAAATGAATTGCTGTTACAAATTCTAAATTATAATGTCTCCAAGATTCTAGATAATTGTCTAGAGATTCTTTTATTGTTGAAAATTTTCTAGTTTCAATATCCCAAAATATTTTTCTTAGATCTAAAGATAATGGTGCATCTGTATGCTGTGCTGCAAATTTAATTGCATGTTCTAAATTAGAAGTATGTCTCATATAAATTACAATATATAGTATTGCTAGAACCATTTGGTTGCTTGCTTTAAGTCTCCATTTTGTTGCTAAGAAAATTGGCATTCTATTAAGATAAGTTAAAACTACTAGACTGATTATTAAAAACATTAAAAATGTAAATATTGGAAATCCACCTGAAAGTAAAAATATTAAAATAGAAATTATAACTCCACCAAGTAAAGTAAATAATGCTGCTAGTGCTGCTAAGCTTGCTGCACCTGAAGGAGTAATATTTAGGTGAGTAACATCAATTGCTTCTTGGATTTTTGGTAAAGTTTTTTCTGGGGGTTTAAATTTTATTAATTTATCTGCAACATTACAATATTTTTCATATCTTGATATGTTGCTTGATAATACTTCTTCTCTAAATTTTACATATTCTTTTGAGAAATCATTTATGTCTTGAGGTTCAACTTGGCCTTCTGTTTCTTCATTTACATGCTCTTCTATTTTATTCCTATATTTATTTAAAATTTCTTTAATATCTTCTGACATAAATTGACCTCTTTTTCTATTAAAATTAGATTATATTGAGAATTTAATATTTTCCATTACATATATTTTTAAAAGTTGAATGTCAAGGGCAATTTTATGGTTGGTCAGTCTGCTTTTATGTTGATTTGGTTGAAAATAGGAATTAAAATGGTGGAGGAGACCAAGGTCTTGTGCATTCTTCATCTATTATGTATGCTTTTAATATTATTTTACTTAATTTACCTTTATTAGCTGGTAAACGTCTATTGAATATGTAAGGGGATTTATATTTTTGATCAAATAAAGTTTTATCATAAACCAATACTGCTGTTTTAAGATATTTTAAATTTCCTTGTAATACTTGAAAATTTGCTTTCATTTGACAAATCACATGGGAATTTGCATATACGTCCACCCATAAAGCTCTTTCATTTGTTGAAAATTCATCTACTTTAGTAATGTAATAGTCTTGTTTTAAATTTAATTCAGATCCATCATTTAATATTTCTTCTATAGTTTTAACTCTTAATTCACTTGAATTTTCTCTATTCATTAAAACTAATTCTCCATTTAGTGAACACATTATTCCTCTTAATGGAACTGGATAAATAGTAGAGAAATCTTGGTTTATTAATGTTGAAACGTATGCAAAAGAATTGGTTCTTATTATCCTATTTTGGGTCATTAAATTATTCTATTTTTTTCATTTAAATTGATTATTGTATCATTAATTATATTTTATAATTTATTTTAATATATTTTTTTAGAATTTCTTCCCATTCAAAAAATATTTTTTCTGAATCTAATTTTCCTAAACTTTGACTTATTCTATCACATACTCTATGGAATTCATCATTCATTTGTATAACTGATTTTGCTTCTAATAAATCTGGAATTTTATATTTTTGTGAATATTCAACCATTGTTTTTTTTATTTTTGCTCTTAATAAAATATTTTCCCATAAAGAATTCCAATTACCAGCCCATTCTTTTATATTTGATGCTATACTTTTTATAATTTCAGAATCTCCATTAATTAGTTCATCTGTTGGAACTAAAGTATCTAATTTAGAATCATATCTCATTAGATCAACAAATCCTCCTTCTGTTAGAGGATCATTTTCCCAATCTTTTCTTACTTCTGTAATTTGAGTTATTCTTCTAAATCTATGCAAACCATCTGCTGATCTTACTGGATTAGCAACTATGATTAAGTCTGTTGCTTTAAAACTTGTTTTTGGAACTTGAAGATCATTAACTACTCTATCATAAACTCCATAAGGAGAATCTCCATGAATTGTTCCTGCTACTGTGTTTGCCATTGCGCCAACTCTCATTGCTTCGTAAAGTGCAAAAGCTTCGGTACTTCTAACTTCTCCAATAATTAAAGATGAATCACCCATACGTAAAGAAGTTCTTATTCCTTCATCAGCTGCTAATTCAGAACCAGATTTTAATAAAGCAGATCTAACTTTCATTGTTTGAATATTATAACCTAATTCTCTTAGAGCATCAGTTGGTAATTCTAAAACATCTTCGATTGAAATAACTCTATATTTTCTCATAATTTCTACTAAGACAGAACCTAAGACTGCTGTTTTACCAGAACCTCTAGTTCCTGCTACTAATAAAGATCTATTTCCATCAATAATAAAACTTAACAAGCCTGCTGCTAAATCATTTATCATTCTATTTTTAATAAATAATGGCAATGTCCAGGGTTTATCTCTATGTCTTCTAATTGAGAAACCTAAACCTGTTGGATTTAATGGTCTAGAAATTATTGCAACTCTTGCTCTTGAAGTTGGAAGAATTAATTCTGTATCTAAAACTGGATTTGCTTCATCTAATGGACGAGCAGAAATTAATCTAAACTTAGATGCCCAACTTTCTACATCTTCAACTGATGGAATAATATTTGTAACACATTCATCATATTTTCCATGAACTAGAAATATTGGGGTTGTGCCTGGAGGACTATTTATTGCTATGTCTTGTACCTCTTCATCTTGTAATAAATTTTCAATTAAACCAAAACCAACAGTGTATCTTACTAAAATTTGTGCTAGCTCTTCTATTTCATGATAATTTAGAGAAATTCTTTTATTTTCTGCAAGTTCTGTTATTAAGTCTCTACCAATATTAAAAAAAGTCTCTCTCATTTTCTCTGGATCAATAAATTCTTCTGCTTTTGGCTGATGTTCTGCTAAAACTTTTCTTGCTAATTCTAATAATTCATATTTATCTTCAGATATTTGAAATTCTGGAGGAGTTATATGATATAATGGTTTTATAGTTTCTTTTGTATTAAATAATTGTACATGTGTATTTTTACCTAATGAATAAGAATCTATAAGTTCTGCATCTAAAGGAGGAGTTGCTAATAATCTAGTGTACATAAAATCTGGGGTTATTACTGGGTGGAATAATTTCTTGTATACTTCTCTTGTTCCAATTGAATAACCTTCTAAATTATCTTTTGCAGCTTGAACTAATTTTGTTCCTGCAAGTAAAGTATAAATCTCAGTTAATACTGTTAAATAAGGTTGCAATAATGAAACATATTCTTGCGGTGGATTTTTAGACAAAGTTATTTTTTCTTCTCTTAACAATCTTTTAGTTTCTACAAATGCACCTATTGGATCTGTTCTTAATAAATTTAGAACTACATTTTGCAAGTTTCTTATTCTTGAAGCTGAATCTGGAATAGGACCAAAAACTTCTAGAGCTGCCTGTGTTAAAATATTTTTTTGTTTTATGAAATGATTATATATTTGTGCAACTTCTGCTAATAATTGTGTTTGATTGTAATTATATTCATATTTTTTCTTTTGATGAAAAATAATTCTAGAAACTGAAGATGCTTGTGATAATTTTTCTATAACTGAGGACATTACTATTGCATCATCTTCAATTGATGGAATTCTTGGATAAGATTCATAATTTATATGGATAACTTCTTCTGGACCTTCTTTTACAACTTCATGTTCTCCAGGCTTTACCTTTTTTTTAAATAATACCATATTAATCTAAATCTTAAGTAGAATGTTAGTTAATTAATTTTACTAGTATCTTAGAAACTTATTTAAATGAGGTTATTGATTAATGACTTAATGCTTGATTTGTTAAAAAAGAAGAAAAGATTTGGAGTTATGTTTTTCTTACTTGGGACTTTAAGTTCTGGTTGCAATAGTCTGCCTTCTGTTAAGAGAGATGAAGTTTTAATGAGAATAAATTCTGTTGAATTGGAGTTAAAACAGGGGGAAACGGGACAGAAAAAAATAGGATCTTTATTAAAAACTTTTTTAACTTTGAGAAAAGAAGGCTATGAATTTCCTATGAAAAAAGCACCTAACTTAAGTGAATATGATCTAGAAACTTTAAAAGTTATATTGGTGAATCTTTCAAATGGACTTGGAGATTTTTATAGTTGGTTTGAAACAATGCAGAAAAATTGGGAAGCGGGTTATTTTGCTAATTTTGAATATTACTATGGAAAAAGCTCTTTAGATGAGGCAATAAAACATTTTTCTTCAGATATAGACCTGTTGTATAAAACATTAAAAGATATAGAAGATCAAGTTGAGAATGAGTCTTTTAAAAAAATGTTTGGTAAAGATCTATTTACTAAATTAGATACTGAAAGAAAGATGTTAAGAGGTTTACTGGATACTCAGATTGGAAACCTTATAAAAAGTGCTAGTTACTTAAATCGACAAGATTCACAACAAGCAGCCATAGATCTATTAAAAATTAAGAAATATATAGAAAAATTGGATGAACTAATAAACCAATTATAACCCGAAAGTGTTAAATAGAATTAGTTTTCCTTATATAATAAAGAGGTTATTTCATGGCTCAAGAACAAACATATTCTCCTGAAGAAGTATTATTTGATGTTAATTCTAGAGTTAGAAGTTTAGAAGGAAAATATAACTTGCTTAGAGATAGAGTTTTAATAATTAATAATAATATGATTGAAGAATATAAAAAAGTTATGGGTGAAATTAAATTTATAGATTCTGAAATTAAAGATATTAAAGGAGATGTATTTAAATTAAAAGAAAGTATTAGACATTTAATTCAAGAAGTTGAATTATTTGCTAGGAAAGAAGATGTTCAATTTTTAGAAAAATATATTAATTTATGGAACCCTATGAAATTTACAACTGAAGAAGATGTTGTTAAATTAATTGAGATACATAATGGTAAAAAAGAGGTAGTAAAAGAACATGCCAGATGAAAGAGATTTTAATGATATAAAAGCAGGTGTTGATGGAATGGTTGGTGATGTTCCTGCTCCTTCTAGTGGAGTACAGTCTGAGATTCCTAATGATGAAGGAGATTTACCTACTACAAATTATGCAGATAGTTCTGAACCTAGCCAAGGTTATTCTCAACAAAATTATAATCCACAACAATCTTCAAATGCTAGTCCACAAATTGATATTGATAGAATACATGAAATTATTGAAGCAATAATTAATGAAAAATGGCAGGATGTTGTGGGTGGAATTGGTAATATTGCTGTTTGGAAAGAAAAAATGAATAATGATGTTATTTCTATAAAACAAGAATTACTTAGATTAGAAGAAAGATTTGAACAATTACAAGGTGCTGTTCTTGGTAAAGTAAAAGATTATGATGAAGGAATTAAAGGAGTTCATACTGAGATGAAAGCTTTAGAAAAAGTCTTTGAAAAAATTTTAGAACCTTTAACTTCTAATATTAAAGATCTTAATAGAGTAACTCAAGAACTTAAAAAAATAAAACATTGAAATTTATCTAAATGGTCCTTGGAATATTTCTTTTTTAAAATTGAAAATTTTTGTACGACGTACCCCAAGCCAACCGCCAACAAAGGAAGGCCCCCCCATAAGACTCAAGCCCAACACGGAGTTCCAGTCACGAATGGTAGCAATTTCATTATTTCTTGGATACCAATAATAATATTCTCCTTTTTCTTTTAATTTTTCAGGATAACCATATTCATTTATATCTTCTTTGTCAAACCGTCCATCTTGTTGTATTAAATTTATTTCTATTTCTTTATTATTTATTTTTAATGTGTTTTTATTTATTATTTTATCTTCTAACCATTCTGCATATTTACTCATCATTTCATTTAATGTTTCTATTACTCCTTTTTCTCCTTGAGATTCTTTTTCTTTTAGATAAGGAATAAAAACTAAGTAGATTAGACCTGCTGTTAATAATTTATAACCTTCTTTTTCTATTAAATTTTTAGAATCAGACCAATTTATTTTTGTTTTACTTATTTTCTTTTCTACTAATAAACCATCTGCTGAATCTAGATCCATATAATTTGCTTGTTTTAAGAAATCTCTGTAACTTTGAGTTGTGTGACTAATAATATATTCTTTTGGAATTATATAGAATTCTTTTGATAATTTTGATAATTCTGTTTTTGATAACTCTATTTTAACTGAATTTATTGATAAACTTAATTCTTTAGCTAATTGTTGAATTTTACTAAGAATAATTATAATTGCTTGTAAATCTGTTTTGAGAATCCCTCCAAAAATAATAATTTCATTTTCATCATTTAAGTTAGAATCTATTTTTAAATATTTTTTTAAGTATTCATAATCTTCTATAGAAATATATCCAAAATATTCAAATTTATTTATTATATCTAAAGCAGGTTTTAATTCTTCTATTAAATTATTTCTAGCTTTGGTAGCTGGAATTGATCCAAATACTAAATTTTGATAATCTTTTATTGCAGATTTTAATTGTTTAATTTTACGTTTTCTTTGAAAATCTAAATACTTATCTTTTATATTCATATTAATTTAGTATTATAAGAAGTTAAAATATTTATGGTTCTAATTTATCTACTAATAATTTAGCTGTAAATACAGTTACCATTAAAAGAAATAAAGCTCCTAATAATCTTGGATGAGTTAGTGTTGCTATAACTTCATTTTTTACATTTTGGCCTTGAACTATTTTTCCATCTGAGCTTACTTGAGAAGTTCCAGAGAAAGGAGTTATATCTGATTCAAATACTGCAATTAGACCAATTAAAACTATAAAAATAATAATTACTGTTATAACTGTTGGTCCACCAAAGGTATCCCATATTTCTTTTTCTTTTTTTCCAAAAGCCATATATATAGCAAATACTAAAACAAGAACTAAAGCAATAAATACAATCCAAGGAATTATAGATCCAATAACTTTAATCATATTTCCTGCAAATACAGAAACTGCAGCCACACAAATTGCTGCTAATAAATTTAAAGTTGTTTGAGTTTTACCAAATAATTCTGTTTTTCCTAAGATTGCATAGATAACTACTAAAATAAATAAAAATACAAATACAGGTAATAAAAATGATATTAATCCTGTGTCTAATATTGTTGCCATTTACTCTTTTCCACCAAAGTCTTTAGCTAATTTTTTTAGGAAACTATCTCCTTGCTGTTGTTTTGGTTTTGAAGTAACTAAACCTATAACAAGGACTAATACTAAAATTAGAATTCCAACTGATAATAAAATTTGTTTATCTGCTGGAGTTAACCATATTGGTCCTCCTGATTGTGGAGTTACTAATGAAAATATAACTGCAATTATAATTATTATAACACCTATTGCAAAACTTCCGCCCTTTATACCATCAAATTCTTTTCCAGCAATCATACTAATAACTAATAATCCCATTAATATAACTACAATTAGTAAAGAAATTCTAGGTAAGAAAATATTTATTGTATCAACAATTCCTCTTTGAACTACTAAAAGTAAACCTGTAACAACTGCAACAATTGCATTAATGTTTGATTTATCTTTTCCCAAGATTGCTGTTTTTTCTAGTGTTGCAAAAACTATTGCAAATACTAATAAGAATGGAAGTAATACATCATAAACTCCTAAATCAATTAGGTAATTTAATGAATCTTGTAAATTAAATGACCCTAGTACCATTTTTTATCACTTTTTTTCTCCACCATTACTTCTTGTTATATAAACAACTGCTGCTACTGCAACAATCAAAAATATTATTGATGTAACAATAGGGCCGCTTATATTATTTACTACATATTCCATTAGCCATTCTAACCAGCTCTTTTTACTATCTAATTTTAATGAATCTAATAATATAATAATTAGTATGATTAATGAAACTACAACAAAACCTAAAGTAAATCCTTTATATTTTTCAGCTAAAACAAATTCTTCTGATTTAAAGAATACTCCAATCATCATTAAGAATGCTACAAATGCAATAATTATTAATACAATATTTGGAAGTGCTTCATTAATTGCTGTAACAATTTTGTTTGCTGCCACAACAAGCATTCCAATTACAAAAGCAACCATTGTATTTAAGCTTCTTTTTGGAGTCTGCTCTTTGCCCTCTGTTCCTAGAATTTTTGTTTTTTCTAGAATTGCAAAAATAATTGAGAATACTAATAAGAATGGAAGCACAACATCAAAAAGGCCAAAATCTCTTAAGAAAGTTATAGCATTTTGTAGAGGCGAAGCCATATATTGTAAAATAAAAGAATTAGTATATAAGTGTTTTGTTTGATGAAAAATAAAATTTAATATTCTTCAACACTTTGCTCTTCAACAGGCATTTCTTCTGAAGGTAAAGCATTTTTAGATATAATTACTATATCACCAATTGATCTAACAAGTTGATGAGGAATTGTTGCTCCTTTAGCTCCAGTTAAAACACGAGTTAGTTGAGAAGCTTTTGTTGCTTTAATACGCCAGCCCCAAACTCTGTTTCCTTGAAGAACTACTTCTTCAATGTCACCGTAATAATAACCTTCGTCTGTAAAAACTCTTAATCCAAAAATATCAGTTACTTTTCTTGTCTTTAACATTTACAATCACCTTTAGTTTGTATATCTTTTTACCAACATTTTTAAGTTTATATATTTTTCCTTTCTGTGATGCAAGCGTTTGAAAATCTAATTTTGATTGGTACTTCTCATATTTCTAGAGAGAGTATTGAAGAAGTTGAAAGAATAATTAAAAAAGAAAAACCAGTTGTTGTTGCTTTAGAACTTGATAAAGGAAGATTTTATGCTCTTACAAATAAAGTTAAAGGTAGAATTGGATTAAAAGAAATTAAGAGTATTGGATTTAAGGGATATTTATTTGCTAAACTAGGAGAGTTTATAGAAAGAAAACTTGGAGGACGGGTTGGAGTAAGTCCTGGACAAGAAATGTTAAAAGCTGCTGAAGTTGCTTTAGAAAATAAATGTAAAATTGCATTAGTAGATCAGAAAATTGAAGTTACTCTGAAAAATTTTTCTAAACAAATAACTTGGAAAGAGAAATTTAGATTTTTTTCTGATATTATTAAAGGTATTTTTAGTAAAGAACAGAGAGTGAAATTTGATTTAACAAAAGTTCCTGAAAAAGAATTAATACATAAAATGTTAAAACATACAAAACTTAGATATCCTAATTTGTATAAAACTTTAGTTGAAGATAGAAATAAATATATGGCTGTTAAATTATTTAGATTAATGGAAAATTATGAGAAGGTTGTTGGTGTTGTTGGCGCAGGACATGAAGAAGAAATTATTAATGAAATTAAATTGTTAGATAAACATTGACTGTTCAGTGAACAATGAATTATTAGAAAGAATTAAATATACATTTTCTCTTATAATGTTATGTTTACAAAAAGAGAGAAGGTTCATTTACTAATTTCTATTTTATTTCTGACATTTGTGTTTGGTTTTGATGATGGAAGCAAAGTTTTTATTTTTGATAATTGGATTTTTAATCTAATTTCTATATTTTTCTTTCTTATAATATCTATTTTAATCAGAGAAGTTGTTGTAAAATTTTTTTCTAAAAGACATGATGCTATTAGTGAATATGAAATTTGGAGAATTAAAAGGGTTTGGTTTGGTAATATTGGAAAATTATCTAGATCTTTCCCATTAGGTATTTTAATGGCTTTATTTATAACCCTAGGTTCAAAAGGAAGATTATTTTTTAGTGCTATTGGAATACATAATTTAAGTGAAAATAAAAGTGCAAGATTAGGTAGGAAGCAATTAAATTTAAATTATTTAGAAGAATCACAAATTGTTTCTACTGGGATTTTAGCACATATTTTTTTAGGAGTTATTGGTGTTATAATTGGAAATTATTTTGGAATAAATACTTTAAAATTTGTAAATATAAATTTCTTTATGGCTTTATTTAATATGATTCCTTTATCAAATTTAGATGGAACAAAAATATTTTTTGGATCTTTATTTACTTATGTTTTTTTATTAGTATTTATAATTTTATTATTTTTATTAATTCACTTTACAGTATTCTGGGGAATTTTATTGGCATTTGTTATTGCAGTTTTAGCAACTTTAGTTTATTTTTTTGTGAGTTCTTATGGCAGATAAAAAATTAGATGAAGCAATGTTAAGAAAGAGATTTTATACTTATGTTGAAAAATTTGTTAAAGAATTTATAGTTATTTTAAGTGGCAGTTTTCAATCAAAAATTAATTTTAGGAAAATTAGTGATTGGGAATATTCAATAGAATTATATGGGGGAACTATTAAAATTCAGGCAATGATTATTATTGAAAATATTTATTATTCAATTAGATTAACATTTATTGAGTCAATTGGTGAAAATAAAATTAAAGTTCATCATAAAGGTATAATTCTTTCTAAAACTCATCAGTATGGAGATAAAGAAATACATAGGGCTGAGAAAGAAGCAATTGTTTTTATTAATAATATAATTAATGAAAATTCTATACAAGGAAAATTAGAAAAGGCTGCTTAAATTATTTATTTTTTATGACAAGAAATACAAAGTTTTCCTTTTAATTCATTGTTTTTTTTGTAAATTAAAATAAAATTATTTCCTGCATCATTTTTACATTTTAAACAAATATTTGGATTTAATTTTCTTGTATTCTCTTTTTTTATTTCTAAGAAAGATGCTTGCATTCTTTTTAATTCGTTTTTTAATGCTTTTTTTGAAGATTTCATAATAGTGAAGTAAAAACTTTTTTATCTAAATATTTTTCTATTCCTATTTCATGAGATCTTGAATATGCCTGAAATAAGGCTCTTGCAATTGTATCTGCTGCATTTACAATTTTATAAGTTATATCTGCTTTTGGTTCTGAAATTATTCTATTAGGTTTTTCTAAATTTCTTTGAATAAAAATATCATTTAATCTTTCTTGTAAATTTTTATAATATCCATCAACATAAATTTCTCTGGTTCTATCTTCAATATCAAAAGAGGATATTAATTCATAAATTAAATGGGCCCTTACCTCTGGCTTAAATAGTGCTTTTGTTGATTTTTCTGAATCAAGTAATGTAAACCTAAAATCTATTCCCTCTGATAATAAATTTATTATTCCTCTTTCTCCTTTTTTTATTTTTGGAAATCTACTTTTAACTACTAA
>JAHFKB010000001.1:5639-8636 GCA_023245565.1 archaeon | reverse complement strand
GTGCTTTTGTTGATTTTTCTGAATCAAGTAATGTAAACCTAAAATCTATTCCCTCTGATAATAAATTTATTATTCCTCTTTCTCCTTTTTTTATTTTTGGAAATCTACTTTTAACTACTAATTCTCTATTTGTGGAAAAAGTTGCAACTAAAATTTCAGGAATTCTTCCATGATTTGATTCATCTATACCAAAGAAATATTTTGTACTTTGAATTGTTTTTTCATATTTTCTTGAAATCAATTTAGGATTTTTTCTATTGTTTGTAATTTAAGGATTTGTGTCCTAGAAGTATTGTTTTTGAAGATCTTATTGTTTAGTAAACAATATTATAATTTGCATTTGTGATTATTTGTATTTTCTCTTAATAATTCTATTATTTCTAAAGAATTTTCAATCCATTCATCTAAAATTATTTTTCTGTCTTTATCATCACATCCATTTTTTATTGTAAATTCAAGAAGGTCTTCTAATTTTGTTATTGCTCTTTTAACTTCTGTTTTATAATTCATTCCAGAAATTTGTTCAACTTGGTCTAGGAGTTCTCTCAAAGCTAAACATTGAGCTAAAATTCTTCTTGGCTCAAATTTTTGTTTTAAATTAAAATCAAGAGTTTCTAATTGATTAAGAAAATTTTTTACACATGTTGTTGCTTGAATTGGTTTTGGTTTTAATAATGCCATATATTCTTTATTTGTTTCTTATTTTTATATCTTTCCAATTATTTTCTATATTTTTCTTAACAATTAAATTTAAATAGAAATTCAATACTACAATTATGTGGGAACATTAAAGGGGTTTTTAGTTGGTGTTGTTGCAACACTTACTATTGTTAGTTCTGCTGCTTATATTTATTCTAGAGGTAAAAATTATGATGCTCATGGATTAAGTCGTGAACAAGCTGCATTGGTTGAAAAATGGGGACAAGAAGATGTTGATCGTAGAGAAATTGCTATGGAATTAAGAAATTTAGATAGTGTTATAGAGTTAATTAAAGATGGTCAAAATGAAATGGGTAAAGGAAATTTACAAAGTGCTTTAGAAGATCTTGATGATGCTGCAAAAGCATTTGGTAAAATTAAAAGAATTTTAGATCGTGATGATTGTAAAGAAGTTAAAGAAAATTTAAATAAAGCTAGAGTTGAATTGGCAGGAAAAATAAAACCTGAAGAACCAAAACCAGAATTAGCTAGAATTCTTAAAAAGAAAAAATAATTTTCTAAATTTTGACGAATAATTATTCGGTGAAATATTTTAATCTTTGATATTATATTTTAATTCTAATATTCAGTTAAAATGTTTAATCTCTAATTGAATATTTTAAACACTAAATTTGAACTATTTTTTGGGATTTTTATAAATATTATTTTTTGAGAAATTTTACTTGGAAAAAATAGGTTAAAATATTTAAGCTTTAATTATATATTTTTATTATTTCTATTGATTATAACATTTAATCTTTAGTTGAATATTTTTACTTCTTTTCCCATAAGTCTCCTGCCCTATCAAAAGCAATTTTTCCCTGAAACTTAGAAGACTTAACATAAATTTGTGTTGTTCCAATATCGGCATGACCAGCATAAGATTTAATTGCGAATGAATCTATCCCTTCATCTGCCATATGTTGTAATCTAGAATGCCTTAGCATATGAGGGTGTAATTCTCTTGATAATAATTCTTTTCCATATTTTTTTAAATTATACCAAGCTGTTCCTGCTTTTATTGTGAATAAAGGGGAATTTGGCGATAAAATATTTTGATCTTTAATATAAATTTTTAATAATTCTAAAGTACCATTGTGAAAGTAAACTGTTCTGGGTTTTCTACCTTTACCCATTACTTGTATTTCTCTAGTTTCTAAGTCTATGTCTTTTAATTTTAGATTAATTATCTCTGAAATTCTTGCTCCTGTGTCATATAATAACATTACAAGCAGTTTATCTCTGTTATTTGGTATGCTCTTGGTTAGGAAAAGAATTTCTTTTTTTGATAAAACAGATTCAGCTAATTTCTCTTCATCTGTTAGTGCACTTAGGTTTCTCCTTCTAAAACTTACTAATTCTTTGATAAATTTGTCTTCATAACCTAAGGATTTTAAATATAACCATAAAGAATAGGTTGCTATTGGATAATTTCTCTCTTTCATGTATTTTTCATGAAGAATTTTTAAATTTTCTAAAATTTCATTTGGTTGGGTTTTTTCTATAAACTTTGAAAGTACTATAATTCCATGAATTGTTCTTTCACCAATTTTCTTGCTATTCTTTTTTGTAAATTTCCTTAAGAATTCTTCAAATTTTAATAAATCCTCTTTTTCCATTTTTTAAATTAATTCGATTATAGAAAGTATATAATCTAATCAAATATAATAACTTTGTGTAATGCGTTTATACGGCTTATAAACTTGTTTTATGAGGTTTAACAGATCCTTAGTTCTTTTTAGATTATTTGGACTAGGTTTGTTGGGGATAGAAATGTTAGAATTTTGTTAATTTTGCCTCAATTCCTTTACTTTTTAAAATTTCAACAACTTCTTGTGAAAACCTATAATCATGGATCATTTTGTGGTGGTTTGGGCATAGTCCAATTAAATTTTCTCTGAAATTATTTTTTCTGTTGTGATCCAAATGATGAAGATTTATTATTTTGTTAAATTCACAAACCATACAAACTTTTGTTATTTCTTTGTAAATATCTACTGAGATATTGTGGTATTTTCTATAATTAAAATCTTTAATCTCTTGGTAACGTGTAATTTTATTATTACAATTTGAACATAATCCTTTTGAGTGGTGTGGTTTTTCTTGCTGGCAATGTTTGCAAATTATAAATTTTGGTTTCCAGGACAACTTACGATAACAGTTAAAACAGAAACCTTTTCCATGATGTTTTGATAATTTATTACAATTTTTACATGTAATTTCAGTCATAATTTATTATATGAACGGAGATTAATATGCTTTTTGTAGAATTTTCTGAAAGATTTTCAAGATTTTCGT
>JAHFKB010000001.1:0-5629 GCA_023245565.1 archaeon | reverse complement strand
GTGATTAAAATATTTGATTATTGGTTAATTATTAATATCTGTAGTTAATAACAAAATAACTAATCTTTTATAGTTTTTTCTTTGCTAAAATACATGGAAAACCAATATAGAATAGGTCAGCCTTTGTTAATTTTGAGAGGAAATAATAAACACGCAAATAGAGAAAACAAAGTTCCTGTTTTTGGGTGTTTTAAAGAAATTGTTGATGAAAGTATTGGGGTTCCTAAAAAATATGCTTCAAAATATAAAGGGGGTTCTTTATCATTGGAATGCCCTTTAAGATTACAACATCCAGCTTATTTCTCTGAAAAGGGAATTTATGTTCCAATAGTTGCAAAAGATTTATTTAATCCTTATATTTTAAAAAATATAATAATTTGTAAAACTTTAGAAGAAGCATTATCTATTTTTGATGGAATAGGCAAGCATTATAGAGAAGGTTATGAACATTTTATAACTAGATTATTCAAATAATCCTGAAAAAGATTAAAACTTTCAATCCTTAGCTTCTAATTCTTTAATTATTTTTTTAGTTTTTTGATTTTTTAAAACCTTATGTCCATGAGTAGTTAATTTAATAAAAGTCTCTTTACCAATTCTTTGTTTATCAATTAAACCTTCAGTATATAATCTTAAAACAAACTGTGTTATAGTAGATCTAATAGAATTATAGTCTTTACCAGGATAAAGATAACTTGCTAAAGATTTATATGAAATGTGTTTTAAGTTTAAAGATTGTTGTAAATCACATAAAGTTTTGAATAATTTTAGTTCTGCTTGAGGAATTCCTTTTAATTGTGAAGCTAAAACTTCGTCTTCTTGTTCAAAGTCTATTTCTGGTACTATATCTTCTTCAATTTGTATTTTTTTAGATTGTTCTATTTGTGGCTGATCTATTATTATTCTTTGATGTTTTTGAGTTTGTTGTAGAACGTTTAATGTTATTTCCATTCTTTCTAGTCTTTTTTCTATTCTTTCAAAACGTCTTATAGATGAGTCTGTATGATCTAGAACTTTTTTATGAACATGAAGCATGTCTTTTTTAACATTTGAGAAAGAACTTTTTAGAATTTCATTTATCTTTTTAACGTGGTCTTCTTTATTATCTACCTTTTTTTTAAATATACTAAATAACCCCATCTTTTTATTATTTGAGATTGTTTTAGTTTTTATATCTTTCTGTATTTTTTATTGTTCGGTGAACATTGGAAATTGTGAAAATTTTGTGTTTTCTTATTACTAGCTATAAGCTTTAAATAATGCCTTTATTCGGTTTGTTTGGTAATGTTTACCTACGTCACCGAACGGTTCGGTAAACTTTGGTGAACAGTTATTTCTTGTATTTTGTACATTATTTGTGTGTTTTTAGTATTGATATATAGAAAAAGCATGAAAAATGGTTAAAATATCAAAAGTGAGAGTAATTAATTTGCTTGTTGCGGGAAGGCTTGAACTGGCTTCTTTTTAGAAAGTGAGAATTGATGGATTTTAGAGAAAGTGGTCAAAAATTGTGTTTTTTTAGAAGGAAAATGAGAAATTTATTGAAAACTGAGAGAAAATTGAGACATTTTTGGCTTGAAAATGGGTTTTTGGCAAAAGTGAGAGCTTAATCTATTTGAAAAAGGGTTTTTTGGTGGGGGTCAGAGTCATAATATAAGTTTATGAGCCTTTGTTTGAGGTTCAAACTCCTAAATTCCTTAGAAACTGAGAGTAAATTTGTATGATTATTGAGTCTAGTCTTAATAACAGGGGCGTTTTTCCTTAAAAGTGAGGATAAATGACTCCTTATGCAGTGTTCTGAAAGCTGCATTTTAGTACTTATGGCCTTATAAGACACTTCTAGGGCCTCATCTTCTAGTTGGTAAATTGTTAGAAAAAGCTTTAATTCTTGCTTTGAAAATGATGAAAAAGTTTTATTTATCTCTTCTGTGACTCCTTTTAGGCTTTTTTCTTGTGATTGATTGATTAAATGATTAAATGATTGATTATTTGATTGATGATTGATTGATTGATTAAATGATTGATTGACCTTATCTTTACTCTTAATTTGGCTTATAACCTCGTTTAAAGGTAATTCATCTAAATTTGAATGATTAGATGATTGATTAGTGATTGATTGATTGATTAAATGATTGATTGATTGATTAGCCCCATCATTGCGCATGGAAACATCCTCTTTAAGCTTATTAAGAGTCGTATCTAGTGCTTCTAGTTTCTTTAAAATTTGATCAAACTTAGTAAAATTCTCAGTTATTTCTTGCTTTATTTTTTCAATTTGAACATTTAAATAATAAATATCTTCTTTTACTTTAGAAAAAGCTTGCTTTATTGGGTCTTCCATGTAATAAAAATAATTTTTAAGTTTAAAAAGATTAGTAGGATAATTAATATGTTTTCCTATGATTAATTAAATATATTTTATTTTTTTACTTTAACTTCTGGTAGAATTATGTGTAGTGGGAAACCTATATCACTTTCTAATTGCAGTGCTTTAAGAGAACATTTGTGAATAATAAAATTATAAACTTGAGCTCCAAATTCAGGAGACATTTTTTGGGTTTTTTTCCAAGTATTTAATATTTCTTTAATATTTTCTTCACTATCTAAATATAATACACTTCCTAATAATTCTATTTTACCTGCTTTTCCATAATTAACAGTAAATTCAAAGAATATTTTTAGTGCATCTTTTTCTGTTGGGCCTATTGACATTTTTGTAGCTTCTAAAGACTTAACATTTACATGGTTTTTAATTTCTTCTTCTCTAGAAAGTTTTCCTTTTCTTTCAACACTTATTTTGTCAAATGAAGACCCTATTATTGGCATATTTTTAGTCTAGAAATATTATATTTAAAGATTGTGGTGTTACATTTCTTCTAATACTTCAATACCAAGTAAAGAAAGTGCATTTGCTAATGTTTGTGTGGTTGCTCTTACAATTAAAAGTCTTGATTCTTTTATTTCTTTTATTTGATTTAATATTGGGCAAGCATGATAAAACTCATTAAAATTTTGAGCTAGTTGAAAAGTATAGTTTGCTATTATGTGTGGGGCTAATTGTGTGTAAGCATTCTCTATTGTGTTTGGAAATTGTGAGATGGTTTTAATTAATGCTAATTCTTTTTCATTTACTTCTCTAATTCTTGTTTTACTACTTATTTTATTTGATTTTCTTAGAATACTAGAGGCTCTTGCATAAGTATATTGTAGATATGGTCCTGTGTTTCCTTCAAACTCTAAGAATTTATTAATGTCAAAAACTAAGTCATGTGTTCTGGTATTTTTAAGATCTCCATAAAATATTGCTCCTATTGCAATTTTCCTTGCTGCTTCATCTTTGTTTTTTAAATTTGGATTTTTTTCTTGTATTGTTTTTTTAGCTAATTCTATAGTTTCATTTAAGATATCTATCATGAAAACTGTTTTTCCTTTTCTTGTGGCAAATTTCTTTCCATCTTGATCTAGATATAATCCATGGTCAACATGGGTGCAATCTTTAGCCCATTGGTTTCCCATTAATTCTAATATTTTAAAAAATTGTTTAAAGTGAAGTTTTTGTTCTGCTCCAACTTCATATATCATATTAATTGGTTTATAATTTTTATAACGATCTATTGCTAGGGCTATATCTCTGGTTGCGTAAAGACTTGTACCGTCTGTTTTTTGAATTAAAGAAACACCTAAGTTATATTTTTCTAAATTAACTACTAGAGCACCTTCGCTTTCTTCTAGAAGGTTTTTTTCTTTTAATTCTTTTACAATTGCATTCATTTTTTTATTATATAAAGATTCACCTGAGATAACATCAAATTCAACATTTAGAATTTTGTAAATTTTATTAAATTCTTTTATACTTAAATCTTTGAATTGCTTCCATAGTTTTAGGGCTTCTTTGTTTCCTTCTTCTAGTTTTTTGAACCATTGTCTTCCTTCTTCTTCTAAAACTGGATCTTGATTAACTTTGACATATATTTCTAAAAGGTGTTTTATTGAATCTTTTTTAAGTAATTCTTTATTTCCAAAATATTTGTAACCTGCTATTAATTTGCCAAATTGTGTTCCCCAATCTCCTAGATAATTTATTTTTATAACTTTATATCCTAATTTTTTTGATATATTTGCTATTGAATTACCTATTATTGTTGACCTTAAATGACCTATTCCAAAGGGTTTTGCTATGTTTGGAGAGGACATGTCAATAGTTATTACTTTATTTTTTCCCTTATTATTATAACCATATTTTTCTTTTTGTTTTAGAACTTCTTTAATTGTTGTTTCTACTAGAACTTGTTTTTTTATAAAGAAATTTAAATATGGTCCTTTAATTTCTGTTTTTTTTATAAATTTTGGAAATTTTAATGATTTTTGAAGTTCTGGGGGTTTTTTTGATAGTTTGAATGTTGGTAAGGCAAAGTCACCTAATGCTAGATTTGGAGGAACTTCTAATGTTATTTGTTCTTTTATTTGCTTAGTTAAAGAATTTAATAATTCTTTTTTAAAATCCATGCTGTAAAAGAAAATAACTAGCTAATAAATGTTTTTGATTTAATGATGTTATTACATGCTAATGACAAGAATTGGTTAATATATTACCTTGTGCCCAACTAAATAATTGAGTGATAAGCTTTTAGGTGATGGTATGTTCATACGTGTTAAAAAGGTGAAAAAAAAGAGTGGAATTTATGAGTATGCTCATTTAGTTTCTGGGGTTTGGAGAAGAAAGAGATTAAAAACTTTTGATGATAAAAGAAAATTTGTTAAATTTGAAAACTCTATACATAAATATGGTGGTTTTCTAGGAAGAGTTTATAGATTTCATGATTCTAAAAAAGAAATTGGTTTTGAGAATTATTTTGGAAACTTTAGAGAGTTTGTTGAAAAAAATAATATTGAAGATATTTACAAAAAATTAATTAGTTATGAATTGTTGTGTTCTGATTTTAAAGATGTTAGTGGTATTTTTATTAATAAAAATTTACATGTAGATTTAAACAGGTTTGTTGTTCATGATGGAAGCAAAGATGTTGTTATTAAGATGAAAGATTTTAGTGGATATTTGTGTTCTTTAACTTTGGAGAATTTGTTTCAAATTAAAAAAATTGAAAGTAAATATGAGGGTGTTTATTTGTTAAAAAAATTAAAATCTATCGGAATACAACTTAATCCTGATAACTTTTATATTTTGGCTAATAAATTAATTAAGAATAATGGTTGAAAAATTATTTTAATTTTTTTAAGTTAATTCTGTAGAAATTAATTCTAGACTGGAGCAATGATAATTAGACATATTGCTTTTGCTTTTTTATTATTTAAAGATGGAAATTTTTGTGAGGAGAATTTGGCTGCTTGTTTAAGTCTGGCTTCTAAAGTTCGCCCTAGAATAAAAAACCGTTTTACAAGAAGCAGTGATGGAACTTCTCTTGGGACAACAATTGTTCTAGATAGCACTTTAAGCTTTATGTGTATTGGAAGTGTTATAAATTATACAAGAGATTTTCAAGATCCTATGTTACTAGAAATGAAAAAGAATTTGGGTAAGAGATTTAGAAGAATGTTATTGTCTTAAGGTTTTAGATAAATTAAGACCTTTTGCATAATATGTTTGGAGTCTTAAATAAAATTATTCGTA
>JAHFKB010000027.1:11023-12347 GCA_023245565.1 archaeon | reverse complement strand
AAGCCATAAACATATTATTTCTTGTTTATGACTCAATTCGTCAGCTTTTGTTATTCTCAGTGCAAGTTTGCAATTAATGCACTGGACTTTATTATTTCTCAAAGCCCCTTGTAGTAACGGTAGGTCTACAAAATATATAAATGTATTCCTAGTTTTTTAAAATCAGTGCAATTTGTTTATAAATATTGCATGCTATTTGCTAGTAACAAGTTTAAAATCAGTGTGAAGTTAGGTAGGCAGAAAACAATATAAAGTTCTTTAATATTGATAACTTAATGGCTGAGCATGAAACATTAGTTGTTTTCCAGGATAAAAAAATAAGGAGAATATTACATAATAATGAGTGGTACTTCTCTGTAATTGATATTATAGCTGTTTTAACTGAGAGTGCTGATTCTAGAAACTATTGGAAAGTCCTTAAATTTAGGTTAAATGAAGAAGGATCTGAAGTGGTTACAAAATGTAACCAGTTGAAATTAATAGCTGAAGATAATAAATTAAGAGAAACAGACTGTGCTAATACTGAAATTATATTTAGGATTATTCAATCAGTGCCTTCTCCAAAAGCTGAACCATTCAAATTATGGCTAGCTAAAGTTGGTTATGAAAGAGTTCAAGAAATTGAAAATCCAGAACTTGCCCAAAAACGTATGAGAGAACTTTACAAAGCAAAAGGCTATTCTGATGATTGGATTGAAAAAAGAGTTAGGGGAATTGTTGTAAGAGATGAACTTACTAATGAATGGGATAAACGCGATGTTAAAACAAATAGAGAATTTGCTATTTTAACTGCTGAAATTTCCAAAGCTGCTTTTGGAATGACTCCTAATGAATATTCTAAATTTAAAGGCTTAAAGAAAGAAAACCTTAGAGATCATATGAATGACTTAGAACTTATTTTTACAATGCTTGGTGAGGCATCTACAACTAAGATTGTTAGAAGTAAGGATGCGAAAGGTTTCTTTGAGAATAAAAATGCAGCTGAAAAGGGTGGAAAGATTGCCGGTGATGCGCGCAGGAAACTTGAAATTGAATCTGGAGAAAAAATAAGTACTTCTCAAAATTATTTGGATGACTCTGAAGCAAATAAAAGAAAGAAATTGGTGAAAAAGTAAATCAGTGTATTTCTTTTTCTGATCTGTGCAAAAAAAGCTCACGAAAAATATTTTTTAAAATCAGTGCTTTTTTGAAAGTAGCTCTTCTTCTCATTTCCTTGTATCTAAGTTTGTATTTATCGTCTGTTAGCATTTCCATCCTCCTAAGATGTTGTTTGAGAAATAAAAGTCTTGTAGACTTTTTGTTGCTACAAAGTAAGATTTATAAA
>JAHFKB010000027.1:0-11013 GCA_023245565.1 archaeon | reverse complement strand
CCTAAGTTTTCTTAACAAACGCTTAACTTTATTTTCTATTCTTTCCTCTCTTTTCATAGAAGGGTACACTCCTTCTCCCTAAGCAACCATAATGGTTGCTAGGGTTAATAAATATTAAGACTTAAGAGTCAGGACAGAGCCTGCTGCAAAGTAAGATTTATAAACAAAAGCTAGATTTTGACTTTAGATATGCCGTCATCGCCTAATCCGGCATGGCACTAGCCTGGAATTTATACTATAAAGCTAGACCCGAAAGGGTATCCCGGTTCAAAAGAAACTTTCTTAAAAAGAAATGTTCACGAAAGAAGGTTTATGAAAGTCCGGGTGACGGCGTATTATTTATTAAACTGTGATAATAATCGTATTTCTAATTATTAACTTTATTTAGTTGTTAATTTACTTATTATTTTAGATATTTCTTGTTGTAGATCTTTCTTAGTATAAATCAATACAAATATTCTATCTTTTCCAATTATAATCTCGAGTAGATAGTTTCCTTGTTTAGCTGCCCATATTTTATCGTAAGTTTTCTCTAGAAATTCTTTGAAATTCTTCTCATTAGTATTTTCACCAAAACATTCATAATAATAATCATTAGAATCAAAACTTAGTTCTGGTAAAAGTTTCTCTATAAATGAAAAGAAATTTGGGTCTTTTGGAAATATGTAAGTGTTGAGATCTTCTGATTTAGATACCCCAATAAGTTTTATTTTTTTCATAAATTTAATGATTAATTCTTGTATATTAAATATTCTAATCTTCTGGAGGTTTTAAAAAGTGTCTTACGAAATTCCCCACCATTGCAGCATAAAGAAAAGATAATATTCGAATTAAATATAGCATAACCATTTTTAAATTTGTGAAAAAATATTCTAATTATTTATCATAATTAGTCCTATCCGATAGATTATTATATCCAAATATTTACTTACAAATATGCATAAAAGAGAGGTAGTTGAAGCTATAAAGAGCTATGTTAGAGCAGCAAATTATATTTCTGCAATTCAAGTTTATCTAAAAGACAATTTCTTATTAGAAAGAGAATTAAAAGCTGATGATATAAAACCTAGATTATTAGGACATTGGGGAACTTGTCCTGGAATTAATTTTGTTTATGCAAATCTAAATAATTTAACAAACAAATATAAATTAAATTTAATGTTTGTTTTAGGTCCTGGACATGGATTTCCAGCATTACAAGCAAATTTATTTATTGAAGGAACTTTAAAAGAATTTTATAAAGAAGCTCAAATTAATAAAAAAGGTTTAAGTTATATAAGTAAAAATTTTAGCTGGCCAGGAGGATTTCCCAGTCATAGTAATCCTGGAGCACCTGGAGTTATTTTAGAAGGTGGAGAATTAGGTTATTCTTTATCTACTTCTTATGGTGCTGTTTTAGACAATCCAGATTTAATAGTTGCATGTTTAATTGGAGATGGAGAAGCTGAGACAGGAGCTACTGCAACTGCTTGGCATTTAA
Source organism: archaeon (assembly GCA_023245565.1). Taxonomy (GTDB): domain Archaea; phylum Nanobdellota; class Nanobdellia; order SCGC-AAA011-G17; family GW2011-AR18; genus JACPCE01. Next base: position 9,533 of record JAHFKB010000027.1, on the reverse strand, counting down.
ATAAATTAGTAGATCCTATTTCTAATGGTATTGTTCTTCCAATATTACATTTAAATGGATATAAAATATCTGGGCCTACAATTTATGGAAGAATGGGTGATAAAGAATTAAAAGAACTATTTTCAGGATATGGCTATGAATGTTTTATTGTTGAAGAACCTAATATATATGAAAGTATGATTGATACTTTAGAAACTTGTTATAAGAAAATTAAAGATATTAAAAATTCTAAAAATGCATTTAATAAATTACCAATGATTATTTTAAGAAGTCCTAAAGGATGGACTGGAATAAAACAATTACATGGTGAAAAATTAGAAGATAATTGTTTATCACATCAAGTTATTGCTAAAGATGCAAGAATAAATAAAGATGATTTATTAGCTTTAGAAACTTGGTTTAGAAGTTATAAATTTAATAGTTTATTTGATCTTAAAAAAGGATTTAATAAAGAAATTAATTCTATTATACCTAAAAATAAAATTGGAATGAATAAACATACTTATGCATGGAAAAATTATAAAAAATTAAAATTGCCAAGTGTAACTAAATTTTATCATAGATTAAATAGGCCTGGAGCTAATAATTCTAGTTCTATGATTAAAAGTGGAGAATATTTAAGTGAAGTTTTTAAATTAAATAAAAATTTTAGATTATTTTCACCAGATGAGACTTATTCTAATAAATTAGATGCTGTTTTTAAAAATACTAAAAGATCTTTTTTATTACCATTGGAGAAATGGGATAGAGATTTTGCTAGAAATGGAAAAGTTATTGAGATGCTAAGCGAGCATTCATTACAAGGTTTAGCTCAAGGTTATGTATTAACTGGAAGACATTCTATATTTGCATCATATGAAGCTTTTATTGAAGTTGTTAGCAGTATGGCTGATCAATATGAGAAATTCTTAAGAGTTAGTAGAAAAATTAAATGGAGAAAAGACATTCCTTCTTTTAATTATATACTAACTTCATCTGGATGGAGACAAGAACATAATGGTTTTTCACATCAAAATCCTAAATTTATTACTGGAATGCTAGAGAAACCTTTAGGTTTAAGCAAAGTTTATTTTCCAGCAGATGCAAATACTAGTTTATTAGTTTTACAAGAATGTTTAAAATCTAAAAATAGAATTAATATTATAGTTGCTGGAAAAACTAATGAATTTAATTGGCTAGATTTAGGATTAGCAACAAAAGAATTAAAAAAAGGTTTAATGATTTGGGATTTTGCTAGTGATAATAATCCTGATGTTGTATTTTGTTCTATTGGAGATTATTTAACTAAAGAAGCATTGGCTGCTATAAGTTATTTGAAAACTATTGCTCCAGATGTTAGAATAAGATTAGTTAATATTTTAGAATTATCTTCTATAGGCATAGGAAATAAAAGTAAATTAAGTTTAAAAGAATTTGAATATTATTTTACTAAAGATAAACCTGTTATATTTAATTATCATGGATATCCTAATGATATTAAATCAATGTTATTTAATTATAAGAATTTAGATAGGTTTTTTGTAAATGGATATATAGAACATGGTTCTACTACGACCCCTTTTGATATGCATGTTATGAATAAAACTGATAGATTTAATTTAGTTATTAATGCTTTAGAATTATTAGTTAAATCTGGTAAATTAAAAAAAGAAGATAGTGATAGATTAATTGAAATATTTAAAGAAAAGCTTAGAAAACACCATCAGTATATTATTGAAAATGGAATTGATATGGATGAAATTATAGACTGGAAATGGAAAAAATATTAATTGTAAATATAGGAAGCAGTTCTAAAAGATATGCTTTGTATCAAGATAAAGAATTATTTAATATTCATATTTATTCTTTTAAAGATGAATTTATTTTAGAATATGAAGATGATAAATTAAAGATTAATGAATTAGAATATAAAAATTCATTAAAACTTTTTATTAGTAGATTTTTATCTAATTTAAATGAAATTAAAGCTATTGGGATTAGAGTTGTTTGTCCTGGTAAATATTTTTTATATAATAAATTAATTGATTATAAATATATTAGGAAATTAGAAGATATGAAAGACATTCTTCCTTTACATATTATTCCTGTCTTAGAAGAAATAAAAAATATTAAGAAATTATTTCCTAAAATTAAATTAATTGGTATTTCTGACAGCAGTTTTCATAAAACTATTAGTGAAGAAGCTAGGCATTATGCTATTGGTAAAAAAGAAGCTGAAAAATATGGAATTCATAGGTATGGATATCATGGAATTTCTGTTAGGTCTGTATTAGATAAAAGTAAAAATTTTATTAAAGCTAAGAAAATTATAGTCTGTCATATTGGAAGTGGAGTTAGTTTAACTGCTATTGAAAATTATAAAAGTCTAGATAATTCTATGGGATTTACTCCTTTAGAAGGAATTTTTGGAGGAACAAGAGTTGGAGATATAGATCCTGGAGCTGTTATCTATTTAAGTAAGAAATTAAATTTAGAAGAATATTTTAATCATAAATGTGGATTTTCAGGATTAACTGGTAAATCAGATATTAGAGAATTATTAAATAATAAATTTGCTTTAAATTTATTTTCTTATAGAATTAAAAAATATATTGGATCTTATATTGCTGTATTAAATGGCTTAGATTTAATTATATTTACTGGAGCTGTTGGAGAAAATTCTAGTAAAATAAGAGAATTAATTTGTAAAGACTTAGATAATTTAGGCATTAACTTAAATAAGAAAGAAAACTTAAATGTTAAAGAAGGATTTATACATTCTGGAAAAGTTAAAATTCTAGTTTTAAAGACTAATGAGATGGAAGAGATATATAGAGAAACTTTAGAATTTATATAGAAAACTTAATTAATTAAGTAATTGAACATTAAATACTAAAAAAAGAGGCAAACAATGACTAGACTAGAATCTCCATCAAGTATTAATACTTATAATATGTGTAAGAGAAAATATTTTTATAGTTATAAATTAAATTTGCCAAGAAAAGATAGTATTTCTACATTAACAGGAAAAACAGTTCATGATGCTTTAGAAGGTTTTTTCAATATTAATATAACGGGCATAGATAAATCAAATTATCAAGTTATTTTAAGACAACAATTAATGAATTTATTTAATAATTCTTGGACAAAGGCTTTACCTTTATTATTAAAATTAGAAAATGATAAAGATACAATAAGAAAGTTTTATCAAGATAGTATTTATATGTTGCAAAATTTTATTGATGATTATTTAAGCACTTTAAGCACTGTAATAAATGGTGGAACATTTGAAGAAGCATTTACTAAATTAAAACCTCAAACTGAGATTTATTTATTTTCTGAGAAACATAAAGTTCATGGTTACTTAGATGTTATATTAGAAATTAATAATGAGATTTATATTATAGATTATAAAACAAGTTCTAGAGATGATTTTACTGAAGATTATAAATTACAATTAGCTATTTATTCTTTAATGTTTAATGAAAAGTTTGGTAAAATGCCTAATAAACTAGGTTTACACTTTTTAAGACATGGAACTAAGAAATTTATAGATGCAAATGAAGAACTAATTGAAAAAGCTAAAAAAGAATGTGAATTAATTCAATTAAATACTGTTAGTGATGATATAAATAATTATGATAAAAATCCAGGACCTTGGTGTAAATGGAGAACTGGTGAATGCAGTTTTTATTCACAATGTTATGGTGTGAAAAAATTACAAGATTATGATGAACAAAATTTAATACAACTTGGTAAAAATTAAGTTGTATAATTTACATATTCTGGACTGCTTAAAAAATCTTCTCTTTTAAGTTCATCTACAATATAATAAACATATTTATCTGTAATTCCAAAATTGTTTTCTAAGTTTTCTAGAAAGAATTCTACATCTTTTATCTCTCTGAATATTCCTTCTAACATAAAATCATAACCATTATTTATTCTATAAACATTATTTAAAGATTTATTTGCAATTAAGTGTTCTCTTAATTTTTCTTTATATTCTTTACTTGCTTTAATTAAAATTGTTGCTCTTGTATTAAATCCTAATTTTGTAAAATCAATTAGAGATGTGTGTTTTTTTATTAAACTAGATTCATAATTTCTAATTTTCTCAAATATAGTAGAAACTGGAATTAAAGTTCTTCTACTCATTTTAGTTAATGTCTGTCTAGCATTATTTCTTAAGTTAGAAATAATTAGCATTTGTTGTTTGTCTATCATTAAAATCACCTCAAGAATAATTTATTTTTGTATAATATATAATTAACTCTTAAAACTTATATAATGCCTTATAATTATATATTTTAGTAAATTTTATATATTTCTTTAGTTATTAAAATATATGCGAAGAAAAGTAATACAATTAGCAGGAAAAACTTCTGTTGTTTCTTTACCAAATAAATGGGTAAAATTTTATGGTGTTAAAAAAGGTGATGAATTAGATATAGAAGAAGTTTCTAATTATTTAATGATAAAACCTTTAGTAAAAGGAGATGAAATTAAAAAAATTAGTTTAAATGTTGATGGTTTAAATGATAGAACTTTTAAATATGCTATTTCTGCTTTACATAAGATTGGTTATGATGAAATTAATTTGTATTATAGTTCTAAAAAATTAGGAGAATTAATACCTCATATTTTGCAAAATTTACTTTTAGGTTTTGTAGTAATAGAACAAACTTCTAAAAAAATAGTTTTAAAAAATGTAGCTAATGAAATTGAGAGTGAGTTTAATCCAACATTAAGAAGGGCTTTTTTAGTTACTATTTCTTTGGCTGAATCTATTTTAGATATGATAAATTCAAAAAACTTTAAAAATCTATATCCTTTAATTAGTTTAGAAAATAGTAATAATCAATTAACTAGTTTTTGTTTAAGATTAATTAACAAGGGATTTTATAAAGATGTTAATAAGAAAGGATTTTTAACTACAATTATTTGGTCTTTAGAAAAAATTGCTGATGAATATAAATATATTTGTATTAATTTAAGTAAAAATAATAAAGAAATTAACTTAGAAATATTAAAGATCTATAAAGAAGTAAATTTATTGTTTAAAGAATATTATTTATTATTTTATGATTTTTCAGCTGATAAATTAAATGATTTAGTTGATAAGAATAATATTATAAATAAAAAATTAAATTCTATTAAAGTTAATAGTGAGTATGAGTTAAACTTAATTAATATTCTTTATAGTATAACTTCTAAGACCTCTGATTTATCTTCATCTATATTTGCTTTAAACTATGAGAAACTTTTTTAGGTTAATTTTATAAATTTTAACTTTCTAAAACTGTTTATGTTTAACCCAAGATTTAAAAGTTTAGAGAAAGAAGGTCTTGCAATTTCACTTGCTAATTATTTTAATCTTATTGGAGAGGGACCTTTAGCAAAGAAAATTTATACAGATTTTAGAAAACATCCTTTTGTTGGTAAAAATGGAGAGATTTGTACTTTATTATGTACTAAATTAGTCAGTGATTTAACAGAGGGAGTTTATCGTGGAACATTCCAATATTATGTTGTTGATAACATTGAGAATTCTTTAAGATCAACAATGCAAGATAGATATAATCAAGGATTAAAAATTGTTGATGAAGAAACAAGAATTGGTAATTTGGTTGGTGGAAATAAAACTTTTGAGTTTAGTGAAAGGGCAATCTTACTTCAAAATACTACTGAAGTAAAAAATCATTGGATTGTTGATTGTGGTAATGATTATGTAATTTATGGTGATGGAAGTTTAAAGAAAATAGAAAATCATGTAGAATTTTATCTTAGTATAGATGCAGTTTTATTAATTAATAATAATTATAATTAAGGCCAATCTTCTTCTAATTCAAATTGTTTTTTTGATAATTGACTTTTAATTATATTAAATCTATTTCTCATATGTTTTAATTTATCTTGAATTTGAGGAAGAGCATATTGAAATTTTAATTTTATATCTACAACATTTGATCTCATTTTATATAATTGATTAATATCATTTAAAATTTTATTTATTTCATCACAGAATTTAAGTAATGCATCAAATTGAGTACTTGATTTAAAATCACCTACATGCTGATCTCTTAACATTGACAAACTATCTTTTAATGGTGTTACTTTTTTATTAATGGCATTTGATATATAATCTATCATCCATACATGGCTAGATAATACTCTTTCATTTGTTTTGCTGGAATATTTATCTTTTAGATCTGTGTATAGGTTTTCTACTCCAACTAAGAAATTATCTGCTTCTTCTAATGTTGCCATACAATAGTAGTGTTGTTATTAATATTTAAATATTATTGTGGTTTAATTTTCATTTAATTGTTCTAATTAATAGCAAAATATAAAAACATATTAAGAGTTCTAATTATATGAATTTGAGTTCTGAATTAAGACATAATCTTGATGTAAATCTAGATCTTCGTTATCAACTTATTCTAGGTGGGGGTGCCTTTGATAGTACATCATTAGAACATAGACGTTTATTATGGAATAAGTGGAAATCTAGTTTTAATGAAAAAATTATTTTTAAAGATAGAACATTTGAAAATTATAATAACAAAGCGAAAGGAAAAATTAAATTTGATGGATTTAATTTTTCTAATTGTTCATTTTTGAATTTTAATTTTAAAGGATGTAGTTTTAATAATTCTATTTTCGATGGTACAATATTAGAAGAAGTTAGTTTTTATGATACAGAAATAATTGAAAGTTCATTTATTTCCGCAAAAATAAAAAATTCTGGTTTTGGTTTTTCACAATTAAATAAATCAAATTTTAAAAATACAATTATAGAAGATTGCAGATTTTCTGGATGTAATATGATTGAATCAAATTTTGAGTATTCAGTATTAGATAAAGTAAGATTTAGATCTAATGATATGTCTAAAGTTAATTTTAATAATGTTATTATGGTAAAAAGCACTTTCTTCAATGTCAAACTTCAGTATGCTATATTATCAAAAGCTGAAATAACTAAAAGTAATTTCTTTGCTGTTGATTTTAGATTTGCAGATTTAGAAGAAGCAAGTTTTAATCTTTCAAGATTTGTTACAAATTATATTGATCGTAAGTGGCGTTTTTATGATTTTGATGAAAATTTTAAAGAACATAATACAATTTACTGCACAAGAACAAGTTTTTCTAATTCTAACTGCAAGAAATGTTCTTTTGTTGGTGCTAATTTTTTGAATATTGATTTTTATGGTACAATTTTTAAAAATGCAAATTTATGTAATGCAAAATTTAGTTGGACTGATCTTAGAGAAGCTGATTTAACTTCAGCAGATCTTTATAATACTACATTTAATACTTCTCTTCTTCAAAAAGCTAAATTTATTAATGTAGTTAATTGTAGTCTAACAAATGATCAATTAATAGAAAGAGGAGCAATTGTTTGGGAAAATTAATCAATAACTCTTTCCAAAGTAACAAATAATAGAAGCTTCTTTTCCACAATTAAAACATTTTTTACTTTTAACTTCTAATTCATCTAAAGGAATATTTAATGATTTTGCACCTTCACTTTTATTTTTAATATCTTCTTCGCAATTCATTGTATCACACCAAATACCTTTAATTAATTTTTTTTCTTTTAAAGCTTTTTCAGCTTCTTTCCAGTTATTAACTATTACAGTATTATTTTTAATATTTTTCTTAGCTTTATCAAATAGGTCTTGCTGCATTTTTTCTAAATAAATTTTAATTTCTTCTTTTAATGATTTCATTTTTATAAAATTCTTTTTACCATCATGTCTTGTTACTACAACAACACTGTCTTTAGCTATGTCTTTTGGACCTATTTCTATTCTAATTGGAACACCTTTTAATTCCCAATCATTGAACTTAAATCCAGGAGTATGGTCTTCTCTAGAATCTATTATAGGATTAAATTCTTTTAGATTTTTAGCAACATCACTGCATGCTTTTAGTATTTTTTCTTTTTCTTGTTCTATTATGATAGGAACTATTACTATTTTATTTTCTGCTAGATTAGGAGGAATAATTAAACCCTTATCATCTGAGTGCATCATTAACATTATACCAATAGATCTTGTTGTAAATCCCCAGGAATTTTGGTGAACTAATTTTGTTTTATCATCTTTATCTATAAATCTAATATTAAATGCTTCTGAGAAATTTTGTCCTAAATAATGGCTGGTTGCACATTGAATTCCTTTTCCATTTGGTAAAAATGTTTCTATACTTAATGTATATTCTGCACCTGCAAATTTTTCTCTTTTAGATTTTCTACCTTTAATTACTGGAACAGCACATAGATCTTCATATGCTTGAGCATAATAATTTAACATTTCTAAACATTCTTTTTCTGCTTCTTGTTTTGTTGCAAAAGCTGAATGTCCTTCTTGCCATAAAAACTCTCTTGATCTTAAAAATGGAATTGAGTGTTTAAACTCCCATCTTACAACATTACACCATTGGTTTAATCTTAATGGTAAATCTTTATGACTTCTAATCCATTTTGAATAAGAATTATACATTATAGTTTCAGATGTTGGCCTTATTGCTAATCTTTCACTTAATTTACTAGAACCTGTTTCTGTTACCCAAGCTACTTCTGGAGTAAATCCTGCAAAGTGTTTAGATTCTTTTACTAATAAATGTTCTGGGATAAATAATGGAAAATATGAATTTTTTGCACCTGAATCTTTAATTTTTTTATCTAGAAAAGCTTGTAATTTTTCCCATATAGCATAGGATCTTGGTTTTAATATATAACAACCTGAAACATCAGAATAATCTATTAAATCTGCTTTTTGTAATAATTGTGTATACCATTCAGAAAGGTCATCATCTTTTTTAACTGTAATACCTTTTTCATCCTTCTTTTGCATGGTTTTAACAGGTTATAGGTATTTTATATAGTTTATTGTGGATTTTAAGCTATAATAAGGTTTATAAATTTTTTATACTTTCTAGTAATATGGTAAGTGTTAGATTATTATTAAGTTTAATAAGTTTAGAAACATTAGCTTTAGGTGTTGGTATTGCTTATAGTTCTGATAAAGAAGTTAATACTTATGGTTTAAGTTCTAGAGTAGATAATTTACATCATGGAATAAAAGATGGAAAATATACAGTAGATTCTAATTTAGTTTTGAAAAATAGTGGAAATAAAGAATTAGATAATATTAGTTGGAATTATTCTCTTTGTTTTGATGCTCAACCTGAAAAAGGACTTAGAAGTGCACATTGTGTAGCAGGTGGTAGTGGAGGTAAAGTAGAAAAATTTTTGCCAGGACAAGAATCTAGTAATCAAGTACATATAATTTATAGGGCTGTTAGACCTGAGATAGAAGAAGATGGTGATAGAAGAGTTCCTATAAAAGGTTTAGTTCCTCATATTAAAATTGATGTTGGTTTTGGTGATACTTATAGGAAAATTCATGATCTTCCACCTATTGGAGATTATAAATAAATTTGTATCTATTTAGTAGTAACAATGGAAAGTTTTATAAAGTTCTAAACTTATAATATAAATATGAAAAGATTAATTTATGGTGGATTAATAGTTGGAGCTTTATTAG
>JAHFKB010000026.1 GCA_023245565.1 archaeon | reverse complement strand
TTTTTCATATAAATTATAATAGACTATAAAGAATTACAGGTAAAACTAAACATCCTGTTAAAAATATTTTTTCAAGATTTAATTTATCAGCTAAAATTCCTATAGAGGTTGCAGTTATTAAAATAACTAAGCCTTCTAATTTTGTTATAATTAAAACTAAAATTATAATCAATATCATTATTAGAATGCTTAATTTCTGATAATTAATTTTATTTGCTTTTTTAATTATTTTATTTGTTAATTTTATTGCTATAAATGTTGAGATACTTAAAGTTATTAATGATACTGAAATTACTAAAATTAATGTTGTTATATTTATTGAAGTAATTAAATATTGAATTGTTGCAACTGCTCCAGATCTTGCTTTATTTATAGAGTAGAAAGCTACAAAACTTATTATTGTTGCTGATGAGCCTGCTATATTTGAAATAATTATATGATGGTTTTGATCTTTAATCTTATTTAATTTAGTAGATATTAATGAAGTGTATGATGAAGTTAATCCTGGAAGAAAATTTGTCAATAAAGAAGATAAAGTAGTCATTAAACTAAATTTTACTAATTCTTTATTTGAGACTTCTATTTTTACATCTTTTTGTTCTGGAATTTTTACATTGTTTTTTATTCCTAAAATTAAAGAACTTAATCCAAATATCCCTGATAATAATGGAAGTAAAGGCTGATTTATTGTTTTGATATTGAACGAAATTATACCAATTATTCCTGTTGATATGAAAAAGACTATTGACAATAATTTGTTTTTACTTTTTAAAATTATATACATACAAATTATTATTAAAATATAAGGAATATAATTTTTTATATTTGAATAAATAAAAGGAATTGTAAAAATTATTATTGGTATTATTAATGATGTTGCTAATATTCCTAAAGCACTTCCAATAAAACCATATTGAATTGCTAATTTAGATTTTCCTTCAATAGTTAATTTATGTGCTGGCATTAACATTGTAAGATTTTCTGAGTTTGCAATTCCTAATAATGTTGAAGGAATAATATCTAGAATTGTATGTGTTATGGCCATTGAAGTAATAATTATTACTATGTTTATTGGATCTAATATTTTTAAAATATAGTAAGAATAAGCTACTATTATTGAAGCTACTAAATTAATATGAATTCCTGGAGTTATTCCAGTTATCATTCCTAGAATTATTCCAATTAATATGGATAAGATTATTATAAAAATTTCCATTAAATATATTTATTTTTACTATTAAAAATCTATAGTGTTAATTTTTCGTAAACTTTTCAGAAAAATCAGAAATTTTTTGTTATGAATTCAATCATTTCTTGATTATTAGATTTTTTAAATGCAATTAATGCTGATCTTACATCTGGAATTTGTAGCATAATAAATCCAATTTTATTTATATGTTCTATGTCTTGAGAATATAAAAAACCTTGAAGTGCTTCATAAGGTTTATTTTCTTTTAAACATAAATTAGAAGTATGAATTAATTTTTGATCATTTTTTGTTAATGCAAAAACTTTTATTGCTTCTAGAAGATTTCCATCTTGAATATATTTTTCAGCAGTTTTTTCAAAATCTTCTTTTAAATTATCTGGTAAACTAACTTCTGCAATATCTTTACTTATTAATTCTTTAATTACTAAATTGAAATCTTCCATAAAAAGAAAAAATTAAACATAGACTCTAGATGCTAGGTCTCTGTCACCAAAGTTTTCTCTGATAAATTGGATCATCATTGTGTTATCTGCAGCTTCAAAAGCCTTTAAAGCATTAGCTAATAATCCAATTTTCATGAATTCTTCTCCGACTTTATTTAATTTATTAGAATCTTTTATAACCTCATAAGCTCTCATTGCATGTTGTAATTGTTTTTCTGCAAAACATTTATCACCTAAACTTAATAATTTATTTTTGTTTTCTAAAGCTCCGAAAACATCAATAGCAAAATCTACTTTACCTTTTTCTAAACAATAATCTCCAACTTTGTTTAATTTTTCTTCATTATGTAATTTTTTAAATGCAGCAATAGCTTCTCCTAGATGTCCTTCTTCAAGACATTTTTCTCCAGTTTTTAAAAGTTTTTCATCTGCATCTGCTAATTGATAAGCTTCAATTGCAATACCGAAAAGACCCATTCTTACATGATCATCTCCGATTTCAATTAATCTTTTTTTATTATCAACCATTTTAAATAATTTTATTGCTTCTGGAACTTGTGTTCTTTTTAAATATTCTTCACCAGCAGCATTTAGAAGTTCTTTTTTCTTTTCATCGCTAAACATAGAAAGATTTACATTTTCTAAACCTTTTTTTATAAGTGCAGGAATAATTCCTGTGAAAGGATTATCGTCTGTTTTATTTGAAAATTCTTCAACAAGTCTGTATGAGTCTCTTTTTATGTGTTCTACCATCTTTTGCACCTTTTAACACCTTTAGATATCTTTACTAATTTAAATAGTTATCTCTTTTTAATAGTAATTGTTTTAAAATATTAATTATTTAGAGATGATTAATTTATAATTTTAATACTGTCTGCATAAATTATTAAACTTTTTTCTTGAAGAGCTATTTTTCCTTCAACTTCTAAAAAACTACCTTTGTTTATTTTTATTTTATTTGTTTTAAATAATATGACTTCGATTTTCCCAGATTTGTCTTCGATCTCTAAAAGAGTTACTGTACCTTTTATTATTACTTTACTAGCTATTCCTTTTATTTTTATAAACTTATTTATATCTTCTTTATTTATTTTAGATATTGAAGAAGTTTGGAGTTCTATTTTATCCATTATTAATATTAGTAAGATTGTACCTAATACTGCACTGATTGTACATATTTTAGTAAGCATAATTGTTATTGTTAAGTATTTTTTATAAAGGTTTATCAGTGAAAAGTGAAAGGTTTTCGGAACTTATAGAAATCTTTATTAATTTTCCCTTAGATAATATTAGTATGAATATAATGAAAGTTAGAAAGGATTCAAAAGATTTCTACAAAGATGTTCAAAATGATCCAAGTCAAAATGAAACCCAGCTATTGAAAAATAGTTTAAATTATATGAAGGCTGAATTAAATAAATTTAAAGAATTACCATTATTGGTTTCAGAAGTTAAAAAAGTTGTTGGAAGTAAAGTTATAATTAAAGTTCCAAATGGAAGTAATTTTTTAGTTAATGTTTCTGGAGATATTAAGGTTGTAGTTGGAGATTCTGTTTTAGTTGAACAAAGATCTTTAACAGTTGTTCAAAAATTAGAGGATTCTAAATCTTTTGATGTTGAGAGTTTTGTTATTGTTGAAAAACCTAAAGTATTATGGGAAGAAATAGGTGGTTTAGAAGATCAAATTAGAGAATTAAGAGAAGTTATTGAACTTCCTTTATTAAAACCAGAGCTATTTAGGAATGTTGGTATTGATCCTCCTAAAGGTGTATTGTTACATGGTCCTCCTGGAACTGGAAAAACTATGGTTGCTAAAGCTGTTGCAACAAGTTCTAATTCTACATTTATTGAATTTGTAGGTTCTGAATTAGTACAAAAATTTATAGGAGAGGGTGCTAAATTAGTTAAAGATATTTTTAAATTAGCTAGAGAAAGAGCACCCTCAATTATTTTTATTGATGAAGTAGATGCAATTGCTTCTGAGAGAGTAGATGTTGGTACTTCTGGTGAAAGAGAAGTTCAGAGGACTTTTATGCAATTACTTACTGAAATTGATGGATTTAATAGTTTAGATAATGTTAAAGTTATAGCAGCGACTAATAGATTTGATATTTTAGATCAAGCTATTTTAAGGCCTGGAAGATTTGATAGGTTGATTGAAGTTCCTATGCCTGAAAATAAATCTAGATTAAATATATTTAAAATACATTCTAAGAGAATGAATTTATCTGATGTTGAATTTGAAAATTTATTAGAAAAAACAGAAGGATTTAGTGGTGCAGATATAAAAGCTGTTTGTACTGAAGCTGGATATTTTGCTATAAGAGAGAATAGAAATAAAGTATTTCATGAAGATTTTGTTAATGCGGTTGAGAAAGTAAATGGATCTAATGGTGAAGATCAAGAATATCTTGGAATGTTTGGTTAATAATGAGATTATTTATTGCATTAGAATTGCCTTTAGAAATTAAAGATTATTTATTTGAAATAGAGAATGAATTAAAAAACCTTAAAGCTGGTAAAATTAATTGGGTTTTTAAGAAAAATTTACACATAACTTTGAAATTTCTTGGTGAAGTAAAAGAAAATAAAGTTAAGGATGTAATTGAAACTTTGAAAACTATTAAATGTAAAAAATTCTATGTTTCTTTAGAAGATATTGGCTTTTATATGAATAAATTAAGTATTAATGTTATTAGGGTTGGATTTAAACCTCAAGAAGACATTATTAAATTACAAAAATTAATTGACTTAGAAACTTTAGGTTTTGGAGATATTAAACTTGGAGGTCATGTGACATTGGGTAGAATTAAGGTTGTAAAAGATAAAAAAAGTTTTGTTGAATTATTTAATAAAATAAAAATTAAGAATTTAGGATTTCAAATTAATTCTTTTAGTTTATTTAATAGTATTTTAAAAAAAGATGGGCCTAATTATGAAGTCTTGGAGACCTATGATTTACTATAGAAATCTTTATTAGTTTGATCTTAAGATTTTAGTTTTTAATGACTTATATTTTAAATGGTGGTTCTAGATTTGAATCTGTTTTAGAAGATGCAATTTATTTTTCTTTAGATTCACTTCATGATTATCGCATTATTTTGTTTAGTTGTTTGAGAGGGAATTTTGGAGATTCTGAAAAAGCTAGAAATATTGGAGAGAGAAATAAAAATGCTGTAATAAATTTTTCTGATTTAGTTAAAAGTAAAATAAATAATATTTCTCCTGGAACAACAATTACTTCTAATCATTTTCAAAAGTCTTCTAAATCTAGGACTATTAAACTTAATGTTTTTGATGCTATTGAACTTAGAGACAAAGACATTTCACATTTATTAGAAAATGTAAATCTTCAAAGAAAAAATCAAGAAGGATTAACATTTATTTTAAGAGACCCACAAAATATAATAAAATATGGCCCAACTACTTCTGGTATTTATAGTATTGATGTTTTCTGGACTTATGAAAACTCTTTAATGAAAAAACCACTTATTCCTTATTTGTCTAATCTTGCTTTTGAAATTTATAATAATGAAGGTTTTTCATTGTCTAACTTTGCTCATATTTTTAATTTTGAAGCTAGAAAAAAATTAATTAATTTTTATCCCACTATAAATCCAGCTGATATTATTAATTTAACTGCATCTTTTTCATCAGCATTTAATAATTATTTTTCTATATCTGAAAATAAAAAATTTATTAATAAGAGAATTGGTGAAAGAAGAGAAATTACTATTAAAAAATATATTACTTCTGAAATTGCTTCATATGCTCAAGAAATATATAATAATTTTATTAAATAATTAATCTTTGAACTCTTCTTCAAATAAGTCTTTTAATTCTTTTGCTTTTATTTTTCCAATTTTCTCTACTTTTTGAAGTTCTTTTTCATCAGCATTTATAATTTTTTTAATAGTCTTGAACTCTTTTAATAATGATTTAGAAATTGTTGGACCAATACCTGGAAGGCTTTCAACTAAGTAAATTTGTTTTTCATTTATTGTTAAAGCTCTTCTTTTAGGTGTTAAGCTTAATGGTTTTCTTGTTTTTTCTAATCTATTTGCAATTAATGAAATATATTTTGCTGTATCTCTGTAATTCTTTGTGTTTATAATTGGTATTTGAAAATCTATTGCAATAGTTGCAATAATTCCTCTAATTGAATTTGGATGAAAATCTCTTAGAGAATAAATATTGTCTTCTCCTTCAATTATTAATAAAGGAATATCAAAATTTTCTTTTAATATAATTAGTTGATTTATCAGCCTTTTATCTATTATAGAATTTAATAGGTCTTGTATTGTTTTTCTTTCTATTCCAATAGTTTGTATTTCATTATTAAGGTTTTTTGTTTGTAAAATAAAATCAGCTATATCTAACTGCTTTTTTTCTACTTCTAATTCTTCTTTTATTAGTTCTTTTACTAATTCTTTATTTTCTCTGTGATCTACAATTACTTTTGGCATTAGAATTCCTTCAATGATTTTTGTTTTTTAATATTTAATTCTTGTTTTCCTTTCATTTTATATAAAATATTTTTCATTTTACTTTCATCTCTTTTTGATTTCCAAAAATATGCTGAATCTCTTGTTCCTGTTGTAATCATAAATATTACTCTTCCTGGTTTTAATCTTCCAACTCTACCAGATCTTTGGATTTTTCTTATACTTGATGGGGTGTTATCGAAAAATATAGCTATATCTGCTTCTCCTATATGTATTCCTTCTTCACCAATTGAAGTAGTTACCAAACAATTATATTTTCCTGAATTAAATTCTTCAATTGCTTCTATTTGCTGTTTTTGTGTTAAACCTTCTTTTTGTCCTACTAATTTTGTAGTTTTTATATTCATTAAACTTAATGTTTTAACTAAATTATCAACTGTATTTCTATAAGTTGCAAAAATTATTATTCTTGAATTTGATTTTTCTTCTAGTGCTTTTTTAATTATTTCTTTTAATTTTTCTATTTTTGGATGGTCTATATTTTTCCCTAATAATTCTTTTACTAGTGTCTTTGCTTTTATTATATTTGGATCTTTTGAAATTGCTTGTGCTGATTTTGTATCTTCAGATTCTAATTTAATTAAGAAATCATTTAAAGAATTTAATCCTTGAGTTTCTAACATTTCCATTGCATGACTTAATTTTAATAATTGTGCTACTAAGAATAAACCATAAAATGCTGCATTATTTTTATTTTTTAATTCTTTTTGTAATCTTATTTGTAGATTTATTAAGTCTACTTTATTTATATAAGCTATTGGTTTGTTAATATTAAAACTTTTTACATTTTCTAGTTTTGATTTGTAAAAATCTTTTATTAAATTGTGAATGTTCTTTATTTCTTGAGGTAATTCTAGATTAATGTATTCAGCTGATTTTTCTTGAACAAATTCCATTACATCTTCATCAGTTTCACTTCTAATTTCAATTGCTTCTATACTTAGATTTAAACAAATTTCTTCAATCTTTGCTTTTGTTGATCCTGGAGATGCTGTCAATGCTAAAACTTTTTTATGATTTGAACTTTTTATATATTCTTTTGCTACAATTGTATTTGCAAATTTTTCTCTTGAACGGTGAGCTTCATCTATTATTAATAATGAGAAATCTGAGAGATTTAGTCTTTGATTTTCTATATCTTCTTGAATTGTTTGTGGTGTTGCTACTATTATGTTTACTAGATCATATAATTCTTTTCTTTTAATTGGATTTATTTTTCCTGTTAATAGAATTATTTTTGATTCTTCTATTGTTGTACATTCTTTAAATTCATTATATATTTGATTTGCTAATGGTCTTGTTGGTGTAAGAACTAATATTTTTGTATTTGGAAATTTATTTAATTGTTCTATTGCTAATAATATTCCTATTTTTGTTTTTCCTAAGCCTGTTGGAATACAAACTAAAGTATTTTTTTCTTTACAAGTTTTAATTATATTTAATTGATATGGTCTTGGCTGAAAATTCTTTATTTGCATTAAAAAAAGAAAATAAAGAGATATATAAAAATTTACTTAAGTGCTTCTTCAATTTTTTCTATATACTCTGCAATTTTGTTTCCTTCATTTGTTAAAGAAATAGTTTTTATTCTTCCATGTTTTTCAAATGTTACAAGTTTTGCTTTTTCCATTTCTTGTAAAATTTTTACTGCGTGTGAATAAGTACAGTCTACTTCTTTTGCTAAAACTGAACCATATCTATTTTTTTGACTCTTTCTTAGAGCTACCAGTATCATAGCTGGTTTTCTTCTAAAAAACACCTCAAATATATCTGTATCTACTTTCTTTGCACTCAATTTAAATCCCCCAAAAATTATACACGCCTTTTTGACTTTCAATATCATATAAAAAAGGCTTATATTTAAAGCTTTTCTTTCAAAAATATATATTCAAGTTAATAAATTAGTAACTACTTTCAAATTGTAATTTATCTTTATGGAAACTTTTAATAAGTTTAAATTTACTTTTAACTTATGTTAGATATAAATTTTATAAGAGAAAACCTTAGTAAGATAAAAGAGAACATAAAAAGAAGAGGCGAGAAATATAATTCTTTAATTGTTGATAGTCTTCTTCAAATTGATAAAGAATGGAGAGAATTAAAAGGAAAAGTTGATTTATTAAGACATGGAAGAAATGAAATTACTTTACAAATTACTAAATTAAGCAAAGAGAAAAAAGATATTTCTAAATTAATTGAGAAAGCTAAAGCATTACCTCAAGAAATTAAAAATAGTGAAGAAAAATTAGAAGAGTTGAAGAAGAAAATAAATTCAATTTTAATGAATTTACCAAATCTTTTACATGATAGTGTTCCTTATGGAAAAGATGATGCAGAAAATAAAGTTGTTAAATCATTTGGTAAGAAACCTAAGTTTAAATTTAATTTATTAAGTCATGTTGATTTAATTGAAAAAAATAAATGGGTAGATTTGGATAGAGCATCTAAAATTTCTGGTGCTAGGTGGTATTTTTTAAAAGGAGAACTTGCTTTACTTGAACAAGCTTTAGTTAGATATGGAATAGATTTTATGACTAAGAAAAAATTTACTTTAGTTATTCCTCCACATATGATAAATAGAAAAGCTTACGAAGGAGTTACAGATTTAGAAGCATTTGGTGAAATGTTATATAAGATTGAAGGCGAAGATTTACATATGATTGCAACTTCTGAACATCCAATAACTGCAATGTATATGGGTGAAGTTTTAGATGCAAAAGAATTACCAATTAAAATTGTTGGATATAGTACAAATTTTAGAAAAGAAGCAGGTGCTCATGGAAAAGATATGAAAGGAATATTTAGAGTTCATCAATTTAATAAAGTTGAACAATTAATTTTTTGTAAACCAGAACATTCATGGAAATTACATGAAGAACTTGCTAAGAATTCTATAGAATTTTTTAAAACTTTAGGATTATATTTTAGACAAGTAAATGTTTGTACTGGTGATATTGGAATTGTTGCTGCTAAAAAATATGATTTAGAAGTTTGGTATCCAGTTCAAGATGCATTTAGAGAAGTTGTAAGCTGTAGTAATTGTACTTCTTATCAAGCTGTTAGATTAGGAATTAAATATAATGAAGATGGTGAAAATAATTATATTCATACTTTGAATAGTACTTTAATTGCAACATCAAGAGCTTTAGTTGCTATACTTGAGAATTATCAACAAAAGGATGGCTCAGTGGTAGTACCAAAAGTTTTAAGAAAGTACATGAATGGAATTAAAATTATAGGTAAATTTGATAATAAAAATAATAGAAAGAAAAAATGAAATAATTGGAGGAAATAATGAGAGAAACTTTAGAAGATAACAAAAAAATTATTAAATCAATTAAAACTGAATTAATTACTATAGAAAAAATTTATGATCGAAAAAATCAACTAAGAGATTTAGATGGAAGAATTATTGATAAATTACAAGCTTTATGTAATATTGTAAATGATTTATTAGAAGAAACTGAAGAACATGAAATTAAAATTGCAAAATTAGAAGGAAAATAAATAAAAAATGGTAGAACAAAAAATAGATCAAAATTCTAAAGATGATGTTTATTCTGAAGAAGGTTTGGAAGAATTAGAAGAATCTGATGAAATTAATGAATTAGAAGAAGGATTTATGGAGGGTTATGAAGAAGGAGAGCATCAAGCTAAATGTGCTAACTGTAAAAAAGTTTTAGTTGATGAGAATTTTATTGAAGAAGAATTAAATGGAGAACATTATAGATTTTGTAGTGAAGAATGTGCTAGTTCTTTTGAAGTTGGAAAAAAAGTAAAAAGATAATTATTTTTTTGATGTTAATCCTTGTTCTTCACATACTTTTGTAGGACAATAGGCAATAAGTGTTCTTGTATTTTTCTCATAAATTATTTCTAAACAATCTAATTCTTCTTTACTAATTGTTAATGGATTTTTATTTGTACATCTTATTATATAATCAAGACTTACTTTCTTTATTTCTCTAGTTGTTATTTCTTGATTTTTTTTCAAAATATTAATTCCAACACAATTATATTTTTCTCTTGGAGTTTCTATATTATTATTTCTTAAACAACTTGTTAAAAATAAATAACTTAAAATTTGATATTTTCTCATTTTTATTCTAAATATAATTTTACTCTCAAAAGTTCAAATTTAGATTCTACTAAATCACTTATGTCATGATAAATTTTTAATCTAGAATCTGTATTAAATGGAACTTTTTCCCATTTGTTATTTATTCTGTATTCAAATAATGCTTCTTTAGCACGATCATACTCATATTTATTTATTCCAGCTAATTTTAAATTTATATCTGAAAATTCTTTTATTTCTTTTAATCCAATATTTTTTAATAATGAATTTATTTTTTCTTCTGCTCTTGCTTTAAGTCTTTTTTTCAAAAATTGATATCTTTTTGGATCAAATTTTAATGCAGGATTTTCTAATATATCAGAGAGTTCATTCATATAACCTATTGTATTATCCATACATCTAACTATTCCATGAAAAACACCCCTGTCTGTATAGAAACCATCTGAAACTTTATATCTTACTATTTCTAAGTTTTTCTTTCCTGAAACTAATAATTGTCCCTTTTCCATTTGGATTTGAAAATTGTAATAATATATTAATCTTTCTTTTATTACTACTTTATAGTAATATATATAAATGTGTTAATTTTATAAGTTTATTATGAATAGCTTAATTATGGAAGGAAAAAAGAAATTGAAGATTTTAGCAGCTAGTGATCTTCATGGAGATTCTAATCAATTTATTAAATTAGCAGAGAGAGCTGAAAAAGAGAATGTTGATTTAGTTGTTTTATGTGGGGATTTAACTAGTCCTTTAGAAACTAAAAATATAATTAAGCCATTTAAAGATAGAGGTAAAAAAGTTTTATTAGTTCCTGGAAATCATGATGGTTTAGTCTTAGGAGATTTATTAGCTGATATGTATGATGTTAAAAATTTACATGGAAAATCTGCTAGTTATTCTGGTGTTGGATTTTTTGGCTGTGGTGCTGCTAATGTTGGAATAGATGCTTTAAGTGATGAAGAAGCCTTTGAAGTTTTGAAATGTGGATTTTATTATATAAAAAATAATGAGAAAAAAATTATGGTTACGCATGTACATCCTGAAGGAACTATTGTTGATAAAATGTTTCCAAATTGGGGAAGCAAAGGTGTGGCTAAAGCTGTTGAAATGTTTAAACCTGATTTATTATTGTGCGGGCATGTTCATGAAGCTGAAGGTGTTGAAGATTTAATTGGTAAAACTAAAGTTGTTAATGTTGGAAGAAATGGTAAAATTATAGAAATTTGAGTTTTGGATTAGTTTTATATATGTTTTCTTATGTTATATTTTTTTAATGCCTGATAAATATGAATTAATAATATGTGAAAAACCTAATGCTGCAAAGAAAGTAGCTGAGGCTTTAGCTGATAAAAAAGTTCTTAAAAAATCAATTGGAAAAGTTTCTTATTATGAAATACAACATCAAGGTAAAAATATTTTAGTTGGTTGTGCTGTTGGTCATTTATTTAATTTAGCTGAAAAAGATAAGAAAAAAGGCTGGAGTTATCCTATATTTTCTTATGAATGGAAACCTAGTTATCAAGTAAGTAAAAGTGCTATATTTTCAAAAGCTTATGTAGATGTTTTGAAAAAATTAGCTAAAGATGCTGATGAATTTACTGTTGCTACAGATTATGACATTGAAGGAAGTACTATTGGATATAATATTATTAGATTTATTTGTGAAAAAAAAGATGCTAAAAGAATGAAGTTTAGTACTTTAACTAAGGATGAATTAGTTAGTAGTTATGAAGCTGCTACTCAACATTTAGATTTTCCTCAAATTGAATCTGGAGTTACAAGACATAGTTTAGATTGGTTATGGGGATTAAATTTATCTCGTGCATTAACTTTAAGTGTTAAAAATTCTACTGGAATGTTTAAAATATTAAGTACTGGTAGGGTTCAAGGCCCAACTTTAAAAATTTTATCTGAAAGAGAAAAAGAAATTTCAGCTTTTAAGTCAACACCTTATTGGGAAATTGAATTATTAGGAGAGACTAAGAAAAAAGAAAACATAAGTGCTTGGCATAAAGAAGATAAATTTTGGGAAAAAGAAAAAGCTGAAAGAGTTTTAAATAATTGTAAAAATGGTAAAGCTATTATTTCAGATATTAATTTAAAAGAATTTAAACAAAAAGCACCAACACCATTTGATTTAACTTCATTACAAATGGAAGCTTATGCTGTTTTAGGAATTAGTCCTCAAAGAACTTTAGAATTAGCTCAAGATCTTTATTCAAATGGATTTATTTCTTATCCTAGAACTTCTAGTCAAAAATTACCTGAAAGTATTGGTTATAAAAAAATCTTGAAAAGTTTATCTAAACAATTTTCTAAAGAAACTAGTTTTTTGTTATCTAAAGATAAATTAGTTCCTAATAATGGTAAGAAAGAAGATCCTGCTCATCCAGCAATTTATCCTACTGGGGAACTGCCTGGTAAATTAGAAGATAAGACTTTAGGATTATATGAATTAATTGTTAGAAGATTTTTTGCAACTTTTGGAGATGATGCTGTAAGAGAAACATTAACTATTGAGATTGATATAAATAAAGAAATTTTTATTTCTAAGGGAACTAGAACTAAAGAAAAAGGATGGCATGAATTATATGGAAGATTTGTAAAATTAGAAGATGAAGAATTACCAAAATTAAATATTAAGGACGAAATTAAAATTATTGAAATTAAATTATATGATAAAGAAACTAAACCTCCTTCTAGGTATAATGAAGCTTCTATAATCAAGGAGATGGAAAAAAATAATATTGGCACCAAAGCAACCAGAAGTACAATTGTACAAAACTTATTTGATAGAAATTATGTTTCTGATAAACCCATAGTTGTTACTAATTTAGGAATGAAAACTGTTGATGCTTTAGAAAAACATTGCCCTGAAGTTTTAGATGTTTCCTTAACTAGGAAATTTGAAGAAGATATGGAATCTATTGAAGAAGGTAAAATAAAAGGTGATCAAGTTATTGAAAATGCTAAAGTATTTTTGACTAAAGCTTTAGGTGATTTTAAGAAAAAAGAAAAAGAAATTG
>JAHFKB010000051.1 GCA_023245565.1 archaeon | reverse complement strand
CTTGTTGTCTTCCAACATGTTTAGTCTGTCCTTTATAAGTTCTAAGTATCATAAAAGCTCTTGCAGCACAATGTCTAAATCTTCTTTTTAAAACTTCACTTTTATCCAAAGCTAAATTTAAAACATCTCTTAATTGAGAACTTTTAATTAATTTAAAAGCTTGAATAGCATTAATTCTTTTTTCACAAGAAACATAAAAACCATTATCATTAATTCCAACTTCAACATCTCTGTGCTGGTTTTTTCCAATAGCAAAAGCTAATGCTCTAGATAAAACATCATTAACTCTTCTTCCATATAAACTATGAAATAAAATATAATATTTACCATGCTCATCTATAAAATGTTCAACTATTATTTTTTTATGGCTAGGAATTTGTAAATATTTATATTGATCATAAAAATAACCATAAATTGCTTCAGAAGCATTTCCTTCAAGATACAAATAACCATTTATAAAATCTAAAATATCTTTTTTACTTTTCTTATTTTCAAATTTATCTTCAATTAAATATCTAAATTTTTGTATATCTATAGCTAAATCAAAACTCAAAGGCAGCATTTCAGAAAACCAGCTAGGTATTGTAGGTTTTCTTCCTTCAGCACTAATAACTTGTGCAACCATTCCTCTAGAAAATTTAAATTGATAAGTATTTCCACCTAAAACAAATATATCTCCAGGTTTTAATTTCTCTAAAAAATTCTCATCTATATGCCCAATAACATGATCTTTAATTTTTACTATAATGTAACTTTCATCAGGAATTGTTCCTAAATTAGTCATATAAATTACTCTTGCTAATTTTCCTTTTTTTCCAATTTTCCCTTCATTTTTCCAAATTCTAGCATAAACATGTCGTTCTTCTAGAGAAGCAAAATTCCCAGCTAAATAATCTAGAACTTCATTAAAATCTTCAAAATTTAAATCTTTATAGCAATAACTTTTTTTAATTAATTCATATAAATCACTTATCTCCCAAACTTTATCTAAAGCCATTCCAATAATTTGTTGTGCTAAAACATCTAAACAATTTGTAGGAATATGAATTCTATCTATTTTTCTCTCAATTGCATTTTTAACCATAACACAACATTCAACTAAATCATCTCTATCAGTTGCAATTATTCTTGCCTTTGTTACTCCTTCTATTGTATGCATACTTCTACCAGTTCTTTGTACTAGTCTAGATATAGACTTTGGGCTGCCCAAACATATAACAAGATCAATATAACCAATATCTAAACCTAATTCAAGCGAAGTACTGCAATTTTTTGTAATAAATCCATTGGCGACATAATTATGATCATTTTCAACTTCGATATTGTAAATAAATTCTGCAGGCTCAGCAATTTTAACAGATTTTAATTTTTCCCAAAATAGATCCGACTGTGATAAATTATTAAGGAATTCATTTTTTGAACTAAAAAAATTATTAAATTCATTTAACTTATTTCTAGAAATATTTCTATTACCTAATTCAAATTTTGTCATATCTGATTTTCCTTCTTTTAATAATTGATAATTAGAAATATTATTATTTTTTCTTTGATTTTTTAATAAAATTCCTAAATTTGGGATAACATCACGATTGCAGTAACCATTTAAATTTTTTAGACTTTTAATTGTTTGTAAATTTTGTCTACATGGATTTACAAATTCTGCAAATTTCCTAATATGTTCACCTCCCAATATAACAATATCATAAAACCAACCTTTTTTCTTAATTTCATAGCCATCTAGAAGTTGGGTAACCTTATCTATATATTTTGATCTGATAGACGAGCTAATTCCTTCTCTTATAAGAATCCTATTTATATCCTCTGCCATTTCTTTACTAGTAGTTGAAAAACCTACAGCATAAGTTCTATTATCAATAGATTTTTTTATTTCTGGAAAACCATCTCCATCTAAATAACCAGATATAAATTCAGATAAAAGATTTTTATTTAATCTAAATATAAAACTAGGAATATTTAATATTCTAGCTTTTCTACCAATTTTAAATCCAAGAGATTTCAAAAATTGAACCAAAAATGCAGATTGCCATATTAAAATAGGAGTTCCTGTTGAACCTATTTTTTCACCAGATTTTCTTTGAGATAAATTTTTTATAATATTCTTATAATAATTTAAAACTCTTTGATTTCTATTACTTACAAATAATGCATATTTGGATAGATAGCCCTCAGCACACATAAAACCCAAAAGCCTCATTAGTTCTGGAGTTATTTCTAATTTTTTAGTAAGAATCTTATCAGAAGAAAAAGTATTTATATTTTGAAATACTTCTATATAATTTAAATCAAGAATATATATTAATTTCTTGAGATTTTTTATTTTAAAAGAAGTAGTGCCTTTTATATTACTTCTAAAAATACTATAAGAACAAGAATTAACAAAATAATGCCTCCACAATTCTTTTACACTATAAAATTTACTAATGATTTGCTTTCTTAATTTCTTTAAAAATATGTCATTTAATTGAACAAAATAATTATCTGGGTAGTTGTCAAAAGTTAACTTCTTTAATTCTAAATCGTTGTAATATACACAATTATAATCTCTTATGGTAGCAATAAAATCTTCAAGACATAAATATTGTGCTTCTTTCCAAAATAATTCACCATTTTTGTTTATTGTTAAAAATTTATGTTCTTTAGTAGCAAGTATTTCTTTCCCCAAAGAAGTTTTTATTTTTACTAAGTTTTCAGAATTATTTTTTGTTATTTTAGTAATTATCTTATTATTATTTAATTTAAATTTTTCATTAAGACTTTGAACAAAATCTTCCTCCAAATATTTTATTTTTATCCACTCTCCTTTAGAATTTAGAATCTTAGTATTTCCTTCAAGACAT
The DNA here is from genome assembly GCA_023245565.1 of archaeon. Classification (GTDB taxonomy): domain Archaea; phylum Nanobdellota; class Nanobdellia; order SCGC-AAA011-G17; family GW2011-AR18; genus JACPCE01. The sequence continues at coordinate 412 of JAHFKB010000051.1, read as the reverse complement.
ACAACAGCTTTTAACTTACCTTGTTTTAATGAATCTTCCATTTTAAATCTATGTTCTTTACTTAGACTTCCATGATGTGCTCCAATTAAACTAGAATATCCAGTAGGATCACTTTCAGTTATCTCAGTATATTTTTTAGGAAATCTATCTTTCAAATGATGAACAACCCTTTCAGTTCCACTTCTTGTATTTGTAAATATTAAAGTAGTTTTATGTTCATGAATTAATTTATCTATTAAGTTATAAGTCTCATTACTAATTTTATCATAACTAGAATTAATTAAATCATCAACAGGACTTATAACTTTTATATCTAAATTTTTATTAAATCTAGCATCAATAATTTTACAATCCTTATTACCAACCAAATATTTAGCTATTTCATCTAATGGTGAAATTGTTGCAGATAAAC
>JAHFKB010000025.1 GCA_023245565.1 archaeon | reverse complement strand
CTGAACACTTTCATTTGCCCAGCCGCATTGTATAGGATTTCCTCTTACATATAAAGAAACTTCTTTACTAGATTTATCAAAAGGTACAAAATTATTTCCATCCTTGGGTGTAATTTTAGTAATTCCTGGTGAACCAACATCTTCTTGTTTTGCAACAGTAAATTTAATCTCAGCAGGATTACTATGTTCTGTTTTAGGAGCTAAATTATCACACTGAATAAAAACATTTTGAGAGTCTGGTTTAGGAACTAAAGGAATTTTAATAATATGTTCTATACCTAAATCAATTGGTTGATTATTTTTAAGTACTCCTTTTTCTGTTTCTCTAGTTTTACTCGAATAACACATAGTAGCTATATCTTGTTTTACAGAATTAGAATCTTTAATTTTAATATCACCTTTAGTTTTAAATTTAACTTCTAACAACATCCCAGATTCTAATTTACCAAGAATCTCTATTGAAGCACCACTAGGTTGATCTCCAATTTTAAAATTTTTATCAGAACAATCCCCAGGTTCATTACTACTACAAATAAATTTAGCATTTAAAAATTCTATAGTTGGAACTTGAAAGTTAGTAACAGGTGCACAATAACTTCCTTTATCATTTTGTTGAAATATACATTGTTGAGTATCAATCCCTAAACTATAACACAATTCTTTTGTACATTTATAATAAGGTTTTCCTGTTGAATCATTTAAATCTACATCAGGTAATAATCCTCCTTTACTCATTTTCTCATTACACCTCCAACATTCTGTAGCACCTGAAGAAGGAAACCATTCACCACATTTTAAATAACTATTAGGAGGAACTGGGTAATTAATTTCATAACTACCCTCACAACCCGCAAGTATAATAGATAAAATTAATAAAAAATAAATCAATTGTTTCTTACTAAATAATTTTTTTTTCTTAAATAAAGAGAATGGTAAAAAGAAAAATACACCTTCTGGAATAAAATTATTAGGAGTTACAACTTTTCCTTTTTTCAAATTAGAATATTTAGCAGAAGAAATATTCCCATAATCAGAATCAATGAGAACATAGCATGCTTTATCGTTATTTGATACAGCATAGCATATACTATTTGGTTCATTATCAAATTTAGTCATTGTATTAAAATTACCTAATAAATCTGAAGAATACCCACAATCACCAAAGCCTTTACATAAAGAATTAATATCGTCATAAATAAATCTAGGAATACCTAAATTAGTATCTCTAGGCATATTAGATGCATCTGCTGAATAATCAACAGAAGTGGCAGGAATAGTATAACCATATTTTAATACATTAGCAATGTATAATTTAAGACATTCCTCAGTACCATCACATTCTTTACCTAAACCAAAACCATTGTAAGGAGTGTTATAATAATAATTATGAGAAACATAGGGGGTTGTTTTATCAAAACCATATTTAGAAAAACTCTTACAAAATTCTTTTCCAGATGGAGGAACTAAAGGCAGACAAACTTCATTAGAAATAGGACCTAAATCAAAGACTCCGAGACTAATGTCTATATTATTAGAACATATTCCTGTTAATTTAACACAACCTTTACCACTTACGACTAATTCATAAGTTCCCCTAGAGGGGTTTCTAAGGAACAAACTACAAAGGGCAGTATTATTTGAGGCATCTCTCCAACCAACCTTAACATCTTTACACATAGGATCATTAAGTCCTTCAATAACACTATCAAAATTCTCTTCTCTAACAGTTTTACCATCTTTTAAATATTTTAATTTTTTATATTTTACATCATAACTATTAACTTCTTCGTTCATCTTAATTAATTGATCAAAAACCTCTTTAAAAAATAATAGTGCAATTTTATCTTTATAAATAGCTTTTCTCTCAATATAAGTACAAGGAACTTTTTGATTTCTAGCTTGTTCACAACATACTTTAGAATTGCCAGCATTAACAATATCCTGATCATTACATTCTAAACAAACACCGGCATCATTAAAAATCCATTCTGCTTTAGTCATTCCATTAACAACTTTTTCAACACAAATATCTTCTCTACCATTATCTTTTACATCAACTTTTTCAAACCCACTATCACAATAATGTCTATAATGTCTAGTTCCAGGTAAATCTAAACCAGGCCCAACTTTAGCTTGCATATATTCACACCAACTTTCTCCATTATATCTAAAATCTCTTTTAGCTCCACCAAATTCAAAAAAACTATCATCATTTAATTTTCCATTATGATTTTCATCAGTATAAGGATTATCCCATAATTTATTACAAACTAAATCAGCACAAGTAATCAATCCATCTTTTTTAAAACTCATAACTTTAGAAGGATCTTTACTACAATCTCCATCAAATGATTTATCATAACCTAATTTTTTAAAATCTTCTATAGAATCACTTTCTTTAACTATTTCTTCTGGATTTCCACAACTATCATACCAAAATAATTTACCTGCTTCTTCAGGAATTTTCAAATCTCCTCTATCAATTTTAGTTTTAGTTTCACACTTAGGATTACAAGGAGCATCTTTACATAAAAATCCTTTATAGGGAGTTCCATCACATTTATCACTTGTTAATCTAATACAACTTCCATCATCTTTAACACAACAAACTCTTTCACCATCAATACCATAATTCAAAGCTTTGCAATCAAATTCATCTTTATCTTCAGCACTTCCACTTAATTTATCACATTCACTTTGTTTAACATACAAATATCCTAAATCTACTTTACAGCAAATTCTCTTACATTCTTCAGTTTCAGAACATTTAGATTTACTAGGTTTACCTTGATTATTTTGACATTTAAGTTTAAGAACTTCATCATTACAACCATTATCAATATAACAACACCCTTTATCACCACACTCAGGTATTTTATCACAAGATTCACTAAACCATAAACCCTTTTCACAATTACTTTGTAAAGCTCCATCTTTTTCACTAACACAATATTGATTTCCATTAGTTCTAACACAGCAACCTTCAGCATTAATTACAATTACAGCTAATAAAAATATTAATAAAGAGATCAATAATAAAATTAAATTTTTAGTTTTCATTTTTCAACAGCAAAATAAAATACCTCATTTTTATTTAATCTTGAAACTAAAGTATATAAATTTCCATTTTCAATTCCAGTTCTTCCTATTTCAAAATATAAATTCTTAGGACTTTCTTCAGCAACATCATAATTTTCTCCTCTTGCTTCATAAGAAACTATTTCAGAAGCTAAATTTGAAAATTTCCAAAAATTAGTTTTAGTTTGTTTACTAAATCTATCTTGTACCTGGATTATTTTTCCTTTAGTCAAAGTAATAGGATAAATAACATTAACTAAAAGAACTTCATCATTAAATTCTAAATCAAAACTAAAACTTCCACTTGTTAATTTATAATCTTTATCTCTAAATGCATTTAAACCATCATTCATACATTTTTTAATATTTGTTTCTAAGTAAGGTTTTATCTCATCACTAATCTCAGATCTAGTAAACATCATATTATAACAATCTTCATTATCTTTAATTTTATAACATAAAAAAGAAACTTTATTTCCATAATAATTAGTATATTTAATTGGATTTAAATGTCCGCCTTGTAAAGAAATTTTATTTAAAGCTTCTTTAGTCTTATCTTCAATACAATTATTTAAAACTTTTTTAATATCACCTATTTGAGACTTCAAATATTCTTGAGGATTAGTAACTTCTCTAGCTTTTTCTTGAAAACCTCTAAACAATAAAAATACAAAAATTACAGCAGCAATTGCTACTATTCCAATTATAACAAAAACACTTACCTGCCCTCTTTTTTGCATATATTATATTGATCCTAGTGATTATTTAAGTCTTTTTGTCTAATTAAAATTAGCTCTTATTTATAAAATTTATAATGTCTTTAGTTTTCCAAATTTTTACTTTATCTTGTTTCTCAAAATGTTTATCTTCACTCCAAATTCCATCATTTATTATAGAAAGAGCCAATGCAATAAAAGGCACATCACCTTTATGAATATCTCCCATAATTCTATTACCATTCTCCAAATTACTAATATACTCCTCTTTTTCAACAATATTAATATTTTCTATAAGAAATTCAAATAATAATTCAAAGTCTGTTTTTGTAAATCCAGATTTTTCAATAATTAAATCTTCATATTTTATTATTTCAGTAATTATGTTTTCTGGAGCAAATAATAAAAATGGCGGGTTTATTAATATTTTTCTAGTCTCACTATCTTTGACTAAAGCAGAGAATAAAATATTAGTATCTATAATAAATATCACTATAATTTATGGTATTTTGCTATGCCTTTTTTAACTAAATTATCTAATTCTTCTATGTCTTTCTTTGTTAATTTACTTTTAATTCCAATAGATTCTGCTATATGTAATTTTCTTAAGTAATCTTGCATAGCTTTTCTTATTACTGCACTCCAATTAACTTCAACATGTTTTTGCAATTCTATCTTCAAATCTTCAGGCACACTTACAGTTATATTTGACATATTTGATCACTAAATGTATTAATGTGTATGCACATATATAAACTTTACTAATTTTAATCATTTAGAAAATATTCTTAATAAAAAATAAATAAAATTAACTCTTAACAAACTCAACACCTGGTAAATTTCTAAAACCTTCATCTCCAGTAAGAAATTTTAGTTTTAATTTTTTTGCCATAATATAACCAATACAATCAGTGTAAGATAGTTTCTTGTTCTTATGTTCTAATCTAAATTTCATAGATTCTTTAACATAATTTAAATCTGGATATACAACTATTGTTTTCAATGTATTTAAAATTTCATCAGCTTTAGTTTCTCCTTTTTCCCTTAAAACACTATAATAAACTTCCATAATATTGTATAATGATGTAAAACCATTATAATCTTTAAAATAATTTAAAAATAAAACATTCCCATTAAAATATTCTATAATAGCATAACTATCATAAAAAAATTCAGAAGTCATTATATCCCTCTTTTATTTCTTTTATAATTTCTTTTGTTGGTCTTTTAAATTTACATATCCCAAACAAACCACTAAGATCTGCTTTTTTACTTTTAACATTAACTAAAACTTCATCATTTTCATGAAGATTTTCATTATCTAAAACTTCTCTAGATAATAAAATACCATAAGAATTGCCCCATTTTCTTATTTTACTTTGGATTTCCATGTATAAACAATGTATAAACAAGTTTATATATTTTACTAAAAATTTCCCGCAAATATTTCAATAACAAAATTATTTACTAAATTTTTTTAATAAATAAAGTGATAAGAACAACAAAGAAAACATTATCAAGATTAAGATTAACTTAAGCCAGAGAGGAAATACATTATCTACAAAATATAGAAAAGTGCCCTGAAATAAATCTAAATAAAATTTAATTAAGAATAAAAATCCAATAATTATAATATAATCTTCATGTGGTTTCTTAATATATTTTAAAAATATAAAAGCTTGTAATGCTACAAAAAGATGTGCAAAAACATTCCAAAGATGATAACGAGTAAGCCCCCTAATAAAAATCATAAATAAAGGATAAAAAATAAAAGAACCAAAACCATAAGTAATCAAATAAACAAAAGTAAAACCACCTAAGAATTCAGGAACTCTTTTCTTTAATAAGATATATAAAAGTAATATTGCAGGTAAAAAAAACATCCAGAAACTAATCATAAATAAAGGAACTAAATAAAATTTACCTAGAGAAACATAAAATAAAATACTCCTCCAATAAGTATAGAAAGCAAAACAAAAACCAAAAGTATCTAATAACAATAATATAAATAATAATTTTTTATTTACTGCCAGTTTATCAAAAAAACCCATATTAAAAATACAGAAAACTAATTTAAATTACTTTTGTTTAACCAAAATTCCAAGACTAAAAATAAAAAATCCAAAAAATAAAGAATATTGTAAGATCCTAATTAAAGAATTAATAAAGAACTGTTGAGGAAATAAACTTAATAGCAAATATCCTTCATAAAATTTCCATGAATCTTGAATAAATAATAATCTATGAAAACTATCAAATAAAAAATTAAAATTAATAAAGTTAAATAAAAATAATAGAACGCAAAATAATAAAATCATAAAAAAACTTAACATAAAAATAGAACTTAATGAATTTCTATAAGAATATAAAAGTAAAATTAAAGTAATTAATAAAATCAAAAATAAAACTTCTAGTAATTTTATAAAGCTCTTAACATCTGCTAAATGACTAATCTCTCTTTCATCAGTAAATCCTTGCAAATTACCTTGATAAAAATAATTTATTAAATTAAAGTATAATGAATCAACATATGTTTTATTCCCAAAACTATGATAAACTCCATTTGTAAAAGCTTGTTTTTCATAAAATGAAAAATCATAAATTAAAATTAAAGTGCTAAAAATCAATATAAAAACACTAAGAATCAAAGAAATAAAAATTAAATTCAATTTCATAAAATATTAGATAACAATTAGTATATATTTATTCTGTTGGAGTTCTAGGTGCTAAAACAAATTGCAAAGCAAGTTTATCTAATATCATATACTCAACTCTTAAAGGATAATCTTGACCAAATTCTAAAACAACTTTATTTGTTAATTTACTTCCTTTAATTATTTTTTTTAAATATTCTATAGAATATCTAGCATTAACATTGCCATTTACCTCAACAACAGTCTCATCATCAGAACCAATTTCAACCCTGCCACTGCTTACATTACCTTCACTTTCAATAATAAATTTATCATTAGCAACACTAAAACTTAAACTATCAGCAATTATATCCATATCTTCAATAGCATCATTAAACATTAGTGTATTAGTCTCAACTTTAGCATTAAATTTCAGATTAGGAACTTTCTGTTCTTTCTCTTCTATATCTAATAATCCTAATTCAAATTTTTTAGTTGTTACACCTTTTAATGTTAAAAATAATTTATTTTTAGTATCATCAAGTTCTAAGGTAAGTATATCTGTAGGCTTTACTCTTTTCAAGATTTGAGTCAAATTAATTAAATTTACACCAATTGTTCTTTCTTTATCAACACTATATTCTGCAAAAGCACTCCCTAATAATTTAAAAACAACCATGGCAACATTAGCAGGATCCATAGCAACCAATTCAATTCTATCCTTAAACATTTTAATATTTACTTCATTAACAAGTTCAGAAATTATTAGTATACTATCTTTAAGATATCTTGGTTCTGTTAACGTCAATTTCATAGTAAGAAAACAATAAATTTTTGATATTTAAGCTTTTGTCTATTTGAATTTATATAAAGTAAAAGAAGTTTCATAGATTTGAGAAGATTTTCAGAAAATCTTAGCAAACAATTATTAAGAAAAAGTAGCATAATCATAATGCAGTAAAAAAGAAAACTATATAAACTAAGTTATTACTATAGTTATTACTGCAGTTATAACAAAATGAAAATTGCAGAAACAAATAAAAAAGAGATAAGTTTCAATCCACATATGTTTAATAGAGGGAGTAAAAGAAATTTATCTCTTGAAAAAATAATAGAAACTATAAAAACAGGAAATATAAACAATAAAAAAGCAAAGTTTCCAAAAAAATATATAACAAGATACTTTGGAAAAGAAAATATAACATATTTTATTATAATATTAGAAGATGAAGATTTCATTGAGGTAATAACAGCATGGAAAAAGAAAGGAAAATAAAATGTCATTGTAAAAAAGCAGTTTTAGAAGAAAAAGTAACAGATTTTGATAGTTTTAAAGCTAAAGCTTTAGTTTGTCCATCATGCAAATTTACTACATTAACTCAAAGTCAGGCAAAAGAATATATTAAATTAAAAAATTTACATGAAGCAGTAGATAAAGAAAGCAAAGTGATTAAAATTGGAAATTCTATGGGAATAATTTTATCTGAAAAATTAAAAAATTTTGGAGTGAAGCTAGGAAAAAAAGTAAAAATTAGTGCAATAAATTCAAATGCAATAAAAATAGAATTCTAAAATTTATTGTCCAGCTACAGGGCCGCCAGCCCATTCAGGTAAAAAATTAGAAAGTAAAGGCCAATATAAAGGAGATAAAACAACAAGTGCACTAACTAAAGTTGTATGGAACCAATGTTCAGTCATTCCTCCAGTCATAGAACCTCTTAGTCCTCCTTTTATAACTGCAGAAGTAGCATGCATTTTAATATTTAATATTAAACCTATAATTACTCTCACAGCCCAAGGATTACTAATAATTGGCCAACCTTTATCACCTAAACCAGTTATACTTAAAAAATATTCAGTATTAAAAACAAAAAATAAAGCTACAAACATAAAAATTACAGAATGAAGTCCATGTCCAAACCAATGGCTACCTCTAAAATTTTCATCTCTATGTATTAAAATTAATTCATATAAACCAAGAACAATTCCAAGAACAACTATAGGAACAATACTAACTAAACTCGGCACCTCTCCTTCTAATACCATAATAAATAATTAATTCAACTTCTATATAAATCTTTCAGTATTCTCTATGAACAGTGCTGCATTTAGTACATTTAAAAAATCTAGTTTCAGGTTCATCAGCACTTCTAGTCTGTAATGTCCAAAAATAAGCTTCAGTATGATTACAATTTTTACAGTCATACTTCATTTTAGGATAAACTTCAATATTATTATTTTCAACAACAGCAATTTCTTCTATTTTCTTTTTCTTATCTTTAATTTTACCTTCTTCTTGAGTAAAACCACAACTACAATGAAGTTTCCCATTCTTAGGCATCATTAAATTTCCACATTTATCGCAAAATAACATGATAATAAAAAATATACGATAACTTAAAAACCTATCTAAACAATTCCAAATAATTTTAAAAATCCAAGCTTAAACCAACCAAGATAAGGGATTCTTAAAACAGCTTTACCTAAAATTCTATCTTTATTTATATTAATTTCATCATTTCTAGAACCAGAATTATTATCACCTTTAGTTTGAATATAAAATATATCTATATTATATTTAATTTTAACAATTCTATGAATAATTGGTTGGCTTTCTCCACCAGTAAAAACAATAACATCTCCTTGTTCAAATTTATTACTTCCAAATATAACCATTAAATCTCCTTTATTAAAACCATTTTTAAATTTATAATTTGCAAAATTCTCTTTAGTAATATTTAATTCATCATATAATTTATGATTAGCTTCCCACCAACTATTAAAATCTAAACCTTGATGTTCCATACTTCCAGAAACAACAGCAACAACAGGATATCCAGTACCAAATATTAATCCTAATCCTGGATATATAATAAATTTAACTAAGATAAAAGCTAGAACTATATTAACAATCCAACTTAATAGACTGTCATCATGCCAGATAAAATTCCAAACTTTTCTCAAAGTTGAATCCTTTTTCATTTTATAAATCCTAATTAATTACTATTTAAAACTATTTGAATAAAGAATTTATTAAATCATCTTTCCAACCTTTAGCTTTCAAACTTTCAATAATTTTTTCTTTTGAAAAACCACCAGCTAATTTTAAATCAACAAAATTTTTTAATTTCACATAATTTAAAGCATCATCAATATCTTTCTTCTCCCAGCCTGCCTTTAATAAACCTTGAACAATTTCTTTTTCTTGTTGTCCGCTTTTCAAAGCTTCATTTATATAATTCTGTAATTGATTAAGATTAGAAGTTGCCTGAAATTTTTGAGTATTAACTACATTAGCATTTACAACTTGATTATTATTTACTACTAAAGGTTTTTTCCTAAAACTAAGAACAGTTAAAGTTCCAAAAACCATTATTAATAAAACTAAAATAACTAACCCAACATAAAGCAAGATTCTTGATGTTCCATTAACACTAGAAATTTCACCATTAAAATTTTTTAAATTACCTGCTATAATTTTAGGTTGACTAGTATCTGTCTTAGTAGTAACACTACAACTTTTAATTAAATTAACAGGTTTACCAATTTGAATATTACATTTATTTTTATCATAATAAGTACAAACTTGTTGTCCATTAACACAACTTCCCCAACTACAATCCCAAATAGGAATACATCCACTAACTGCAGGATTATCAGCATTGCCAACTTTAATTTTTACACTATTACTAAAAGATCCTGAAATCCCATCATGTGCTCTAAATAAAATATCTTCATAACCTTCCCACTTACTAGGATTAGTAAAAGTAACTAAACCTTTAGAATCAACTAAAACTAAAATATGTAATTGACCAACTGCACCATAAGTAATTTTATCTCCCTCTTCATCTACAAAATATTCTTTTAAATCAAGTGGAGTTCCATTAGCATTTAAATTAAAAGGTAAAATATCTTTAATTAAAATTGGAGGTTTATTTTTCATTTCCAATTTATTAGAAATTTTATCTACTCCTCCATTTCTAGCAAAACAATTCCAATTTCCTAATAAATAATCAGTAACATTATAATAAACTAAACAAGCTGCAATTTCATCTTGACAAACAGTATTATCTAAACTATCATTAAATATATCTGAAAAAATTTTATTAGGATTAGCTGCATCTTTATCACTAGAATAAAAACCAACATCAACTTTTTCTTTAGGTCCTGGTTGATATTGTATGATACATGCAATATTATCACCTTTATAAAAACTTACAGTATCTGTAATATTAAAAGATTCTATACCTAAAACTTCAATTTTTACTAAAGAAACATTTTTCACAAAAGAACCTTGATTAATAACAAAACCTGTAGTTTTAATATATCCACCAGTTTTTAAAGCTATAAATAAAATAAATAATATGAGTATAAATACAATAACAATTAAACCAGCACCCTTTTTACCCATATAATTAAATAAAAATAGACTTATATAAAACTAACTAAATTTATTCAATAAAGATTTTAAATGTTTAGTTTTAGTTTTCAAAGATACTACTGCATCTAACAAAATTTTCCTAGGTTTTCCTTTTTCAACTTTAAGTGATAAAATAGGAGAGCTAACTAAAGGATGTTTTAGATTATAACTAGAAAATGAAACTCCTTCAGAATCAGATAATTCTTGTCTAATTAAATTACATAATGTATGTCCTTCGCCAATAATTTTAACTTCAATTAAGTCTTTATCTTCTTTAATTACATCAACTTCCATAAAATAAACAAAAATCAAAGTTTTAAAAAGGTTTCTATTTATATTTTTTTATTAGTTTCTTCTTTCTTATATAAAAACAAAAAAGAATTAATTCAATATTTGGTTATTGTGTTAATGGTGGATTATTTGTATGATGTATTCTCCATCTCAATGCATAAGCAAAAACACCAACAGTAAAAAATAAACCAACAACTAATAAAATAATTTTAGTTTTACTAAAAGAAGAATCTAAAAAACCTTTTCTAGAATTTACAGAATTTTCACTACTTTCTAAATCACCTTGAGATGATTTTGATTGAAAACCTTGTGATAAACTTGAACTATCAGATGATAAACTACCACTTCTATCATTATTAACTAAATTATTATTTATATTTTCAGGATTTTTAACTAATTCAACACACTTAGCATTAACACAATTATAACCTTGTGGACAGTCTGTATTAAGTTTACAACCTAAAGAAACAGGTGGTTGTTGACCAGGTTCAACTATTCTTCTGCAAGCACCAGTTTTACAAACATAACCCTGAAGACAATTAGCATCTTTAAGACACTGAACACAACTTCCTTTATTTACATCACAAACTTGTCCTTTTTGACAATCAACATCTAATTTACAAGCTTTAGCCTGAACATTGTCTTGGCATAAACCTGCATTACAAACTTTTCCATTCACACAATTAATATCTTTAAGACACTGAACACAACTTCCTGAATTTACATCACAATAATAAAATTTATTAATATCATTTTTACAATCATCATTTTTTTTACAATCCACATTAAAAAACCATTGTTGCTGGCAAGTACCTTCAATACAACTTTCACCTTCAAAACAATTCCAATCATTTTGACAAGCATTATTATTTACACAATTACCATTAACACAAGTTTGTCCTTGAGCACAATCATTATCTTGTTGACAACCAAAACCTAAATTATTATTTACACAATTACCATTAACACAAGTTTGTCCTTGAGCACAATCATTATCTTGTTGACAACCAAAACCTAAATTATTATTTACACAATGTCCACTATTACAACTATATCCTTGATCACAATTAAGATTCATATTAGAATCACATTGTTTGCAATCTCCATTATCACAAACCCCATCACCACAATCACTATTTGAATTGCAAATTTTCTCACATTTATTTATATTACATTTTTCATCTTGCGCACAATTCCAATCACCAACACATTCAGTAACACAAACACCATCATTATTACATTTTTGAGCATCTTCACAATCTATTTTCTCATTACATGATTTTAAACAACTATTTGTAATACAAACAAAACCATTGTAACCACCAGCAACACAATCACTATCATCTGAACACCCATAACCACAAGTATTGAAAGAACAAAAAAAATTTGCATCAGGACAACTTTGACCATTTGGCTGACAAGATTCAGCAAACACAATATTTAAAGAAAATAAACTTATAATAAAAACTAGTAAAATAAAAATCTCTTTTTTCATTATAATATTTAAGTTAAAAAGTTATATTTAAACCTTCTTCTTTCTAAAATAAAATACAAATAATAAAACAAAAGAAGTAAGTAAAGCAAATATTCCATATCCAGGAACACTTTGAGCTTGAGTATCTTTAGGTGTTAATTGTAATCCACCACAACTATAATCTTGTTCTGTATAAGTATTTCCAGGTACTCCTAGTTTTTTAGCATCTTCATTATCTAAAGGTTTTCCATCACCATCTAATATTTTTACTTGAGCTACACCTTCACTTCCAGGAACACAAGATCTATCAAATTTAATTGATCTTCCTAATGTTGGAATATATTGATTTAAACTTAAACAACTTGGAGTTCCTTGTTTATTAGGATCAGGATCATAAACACAGCAATTAACTTCTCTAGCCTGATCACTAGGTTTTCCATTACAAGTTCCACTACATACAACACCTTTTACATCAGCACAACTTAAACCTCTTGCAACACCAACAGGTTGTGCACATACTTTATTTTTTAAATCACATTTACTAATCTTACATTGGAAATCATTAGCACAAGGTCCACCAGGTGCTTGCTTAACTTCACATTTATTTGTATTACAAAACTGATCTACTTTACAAAATTCATTTCCACACATAGGAACACATTTACTTGTTGCAATATTACATCCATTTCCATAAGGATTAACTGGATTAGTTTTACAATCTTCATTCTTAGCACATTTTGAACATAATCCAGATTTACATGTTAATCCATTTTGACAATCTGAACTTGCACTACATTTTTGACCTGGAA
>JAHFKB010000024.1 GCA_023245565.1 archaeon | reverse complement strand
GCACAAACATTAGTATCTAACATAACATAAGAAGTTTGAGCATTTATCATTGAAGTTATTGAACAACAAACTTGATTCTTACATTTTTCACTATCAGCATTACCTTCAATACCCTTAGCAATATATTTATCATCTTGTTTTAAACACTCTTCTTTATTCATAATTTTATAAAATAATCCTTGACCTTCATCAAAATAACAACAAACAGTTGCATTAACATCATTATTTTGACATTGTCCCCCAATATCTAAATTACATACTTGTTCAGGATCACAATCAGAATTAATAGTACAAACAGTACAAACTCCATTTTTACATCCTTCATCAGGGAAATTTGCACAATCACTTGCTTTAACACATTCTGGAGGAGCACATAAATTTTTATCATTAGATAATTCTCCATTATTATTTATACATTGCTCTGTTCTATTTACATAACCATAATGATCTAAATCTCCATCTTGATTTTTGAATTTACAACACATACCATTATAATTATTAAAATTATTACCTCCAATATTTGGAGGAGGAGCACATAAATTTCTATCCTCTTGTACAAAACCACCATAATCTACACAAGAATTTTCATCAGGAACTAAATCATAAGTCATACCATTTTGAACTTGATAACCACAACAAATTTGATCTCCAACAACCATACCTGTAATCTTAGCATGTTTACCATAAGAATAAAGAGAAAACACAATCAAAACAAAAAATATAATATAGACTAAAATTGACTGCCACCTATTTTTATCCATACAATTTCTAACGCCACAAGAGATATATAAAGTTGTCGAATTATTTCAATTTATGTAGGTTCAACAAATATATTCTATTTAAATCTAAAATTATTAAAAATTATATACAAAAGATTTAAGAATAATAAATAAAACACAAAACTAGATGGGCCGGTAGCTCAGCCTGGGAGAGTACACCGCTGAAGACGGTGTGGTCGAGACTGATTAAATATCAGCGATAAGGTTCAAATCCCTCTCGGCCCATTTTATTTTTTCCCATTTTTTAATATGTTTAATATTATTACTTCCAATATCACTAAACCATAGAAATAAAGAACTCTTAGACGACAAGTAAATATCATACAAAGTTGAATTAGATTTATAATTAAGATGAAGGCTCTTACAAAAAGAAACAGTATAACCTCTTGATATTAACCAATCTCTTATATCTAACATGAGGAATTTACTTATAGAAGTAATATGTATTACCGTCCTTTTAGATTTTTTAATTGAAAGAGAACCGTCTGTGTCAAAAAAACCACGTGTAAAAGCAACCATAGAACTATTAGAATTTTTAATAAATTCAGGAATTAATATTTGACCTTTCTTACCCTCAGGAAAATTACAAGATTTCAAAAATTGAAAAATTAGCTTTGACTTTATCCTTAAATACATACATTTTTCTCTTTTAGAGAAATATACACAAGGATAAATATTAAATAAAGTTTTTATAAGTTTACTCACATATCCCAACAAATATTCACGATCAGTAAGGTAGTTACCTGAAATTTCTATAATATAACCAGAACTTTTTGGATAATAATTAATATACCCGTCTCCTGTTAATATTCCTAAAAATTCTATAAATTTAAAAGAATATTTGGAAGGAAGAGTTACATTTCTCTTAACATCATTGAAACTTTTTTTATCCGAAAGATAAAAGCTCATAAATATATTTAGTAATTTCTATTTAAATATCCTATGCGCGTCCACCTTGTCGTGTCGTCGTCATTTGAATAATAAAGTATATTTTCTAGAATATTAATTAAAAATATTAAAGAATAAAAATTTCTTATAAAAATAATTATTTAATCTTTTACAGAAACAATAATTGATTGAGATTCATACTCTTGATTATTTTTATAGACTTTAACAACAAAAGAATAACTAGTTCCAGGAGGTAAACCTTTAGGTAATCTTACTTCTATTGGTACTTTTGCTTTTTCTCCAGCTTTTATTTTACCTGGCTGTGATATAACAAACCAAGTTTCACTTCCTTTTTTATCAGTAGGTTTAATTTCAACTTTAAAATCTCCACTAGAGTCTAAGTTTTCATCAAAATTTTGAATCACAACTAAACGACCTACAGCAGTCCCAGGATCAACAGTCCAAGTAAATCCACCACTAACATAGAATTTTTCAGTAGAACCCATCTTAGATTGAATTTCTTTATCAGCTTGTTCAAAAGCTTGTAATCCTAATTGTTCTGTTTTTCCAAATATATTTCTTACAAAAGCTAAACCAAGAATTAATAGAGTAACACCTAAAACTATAACTATTATAGTAGTCATAGACATTTCAATAGCACCCTTTTTTGATTTCATAATAATTAATCCTAATTAATTTCTATATAAATGTTTTGAAATCAAATTCTAAAAAATAATTTAAAAAAAAGAAAAAATTAAATTGTATCTACAGCTTGAAGATCATCATCCAATCCATCAAGATCTTTATCAGTATCATTACTACTTTCAGCATCAATACTATTAATATCCTGATCTAGTGGTGTACTATCTTGACCGCTAAGTTTTTGTTGTTGCTGCGTTGATGTTACACTTTGTTTATTTGTACAAGCTGTTAACACTAAACTCAACAATAAAAACAAAAACAAAATAGTGATAGTTTTTCTCATTATTCAATCACCATTGTTTTAGTTTATTAAGTTTACGCAACCCCAGCATTAGCATCTGCATCTACACTAAGCTCTGAATCAACATCTACTTCAGCATCAGCTTTTACTTTAGTCTTAAGACCTTTTACTATATTCTTAAGATTTTCATGAGCTGCTTTTAATTCAGCATGAGCTTGAACTAAAAATTCATGAGCTGCTTTCAATGTTTCTTTATCATGTGTAGTTTTAGCTTCTTCAAGTTTAGCATTTCCTTGAGCAACAAGGCCTTTAGCTTTTGCTATATGGGTATTAAAGCTATTAACTTGAGTTTCTAAATCTGCAACACTTATATTCTTAGCCTGTAGTTTAGCTAATACTTTCTCAAGTCTCTTTTCTAAAGATTCAGATCTTTTTATAACAAAACTAAATCTATGAGACATTACATTTTCTCTATAAATTTCTAGATGTTCTCTAACATCTTTCCATTCATTTCTTATTTCTTTAGCAACTTGTTTTATATCTTCTTTTGTTTTTGCGCTTTCAACTTTAGCTCTTAAATCAGCAAGTCCTGAGATTTTGGTATCTATTTCACTAATATCTGCTTCAATACTTTCTTTAGCACTAGCAGATACATTCATAGCTAACAATTCATTTAATCTTGCTTTTTTCTTTTCAAGAGCATCTTGTATTGTATCAATTGCATTTAACAAATGAGGTTTTACTTCATTCATTGCAAAATCTTCTTTTATTTTTTTACAATCTTCTGAACTATTGTTACCACATTGAGCTTTTATTTCTTGAGCTCTTTCTTTTAATTTTCCTTTTTCAGCAACAAAGTTTCCTCTTGCTTCTTTAAATTTATCTCTTGCATCTTTTAATGCATCTTTTAATTCATCACGTCTATCTTTTACTTCATCTCTTAATTTTTTTGCGTCTTCTTTTAAATTTTTTCTTGCTTCTTTATCTAGTTTTAAATCATGACCATTATCTAAATCAGTCTCATTATCCTCTGCAAATACAGATGTTGAAACAAGACTAACTAAAAATAAAGCCATAATCAAAACTGCCATTATTTTTTTCATTTTTGTTTCCTCCTATTTTTCAAACTAATTTTTTAATTTGATAAACTTATGTTGATAACTTTCTTTATAAACATACTTTCAAAATACTTAAATTAAAAGTTTAAAACATAAATTAAAACTTTACAAAGCTTTATTCTTCCTTATTTTAGCTTTCAGAAAGATATTTAAGTTATTATTAAGTAAATAAAGTAAAAATGAATAAAATCTTAATATTTATATCAATACTTCTATTAATTATACCAATAGGTTTAGCTGCTACAATAAAAGGTGAAGTATATGACTTCTCTTTAAAAAAATTAACAAACATAATAATTGAAATTAATACAGCACCAGCACAAAGAATGATATCAAATGATGGATCTTATTCTTTTAATGTTCCTAAAGGAGATTATATAATAACTGCAAAAACTTCCCAAAAGGAAATCATTACTTCAGAAAATATAACAATAAATGAAGAAGGAATTTATACTTTAGATTTAATTAGCTTTATTGATTTAGAAGAAGAAGACTTAACAAATGAAACAGATCCAGATATAAGCAAAGATCTAGATAATTTAGATAAAACAAATTATATTTGGTTAATATTAGGAATATTATTAATAGTTTGTGGAATTTTAATTTACTATAAAAAAATTTATAAAAAATCTAAAACTAAATATGAAGAAAATATAGAAGAAAGTGATTTAAAAAACAAAATTTTAGAAGTTCTTAAAAAAGAACAAAGAATATCTCAAAAAGAATTAAGAAAATTATTTCCATATTCAGAAGCAAAAATTAGTTTAGTTTTAACAGAATTAGAAGCTAAGGGAAAAATTGAAAAAATAAAAAAAGGAAGAACTAATGTCATAATTCTTAAGAATTAATTACCTATGCCATTAAATGCAATATAATTATCTAAACTATCTCTAGCACTTCTCAAATAATTTACAGTATTAATTAAATAACTAAGAACCATGTCTTTACTAGCAGGAATTGGAAAATGTTTATTAATTTTATCCTGACTCCACATTTCATCTCTCAATATTTTTAATATATCATAAACTTTTTCATCATTAGCTTGAATATTCTTAATCCAGTCAGAAATCATAGTTCTTAATTGATCAGGATTTTTAATAGTATTCAAAGTATTAATATTATTATTCATTCTTTCATCTAAAAATGCAAAACTTCTATGTACTCCAGCCTTCATACTGACTAATTTATCTCTTACCTGCTCATAGTACAAAGCTTCATGTCTTCTAGCAGGTTGAAAATCTCTCATAGCATCTAGAAATTTATTAATATTATCTGAAGCTCCTCTTAAATTAGTTTTAGTACTTTTCAAATATCCATTTAATTGTTCCTGGCTAATTTTATTTTCAGAAGAACTAAATTTATCCTTGATCTTATCTAAAAATCCCATAAAAATACAAATAAAATCTAATTTATAAGAATTTCTCTACCATAAAGCTAATTTTATAGACAATATTCAGAGTAACTAACTCTAATAATACTAAAGACAAATAATATAAAGATAAAAAAGACTATAAAAATATGAGAAAAAAAGGGCAGGTTTCTTTATTTATAATTCTAGGTATAATAATTATAATAACTACTTCAATAGTAATAATAGTTAAAAACAATGAAATAAAAGGAATATATAATGAGAAAGTAAAGGGTTATATAAATTCAGAAATACAACTTACACCACTAAAATCTTTTGTTGAGAGTTGCATAGAAAAAATAGGATATGATTCTATAGTATATGTAGGAAAACAAGGAGGATATTATAATCCTCCAAATAACTCAATTGGCAATACTCCTTATTATTTTATAAATAATAAAAGTACTATGCCTAGTAAAATTACAATAGAAAAAGAAATTTCAAAATACCTAGATGATCAATTATTCTTTTGCACAAGAAATTTTATTGATTTCCCAGAATTATCAATAATCCAAGAACCCTCAATAACTAAAACAACAATATTAGATAATAAAATAGTATTTAACACAAAATATAATTTAAAAATTTTCAAAGGAGATTCAGAATATTCATTAAACAACTTTAATTCTGAATCAAATATCAGATTAGGAGTAATTTATAATTCAATATCTGAAATTATTAAAGATCAAACTAATAATACAGATAGTATTTGCATAAGTTGTATCAATAATTTAATAAATAAAAATAAAATTTACATTCAAATAGACAATATAGACGATCAAACAATGATATTTACAGTTATAGATAATAATCCCAGTTATGAATTTATATTTGCAAATAAATACGAGTAAAAATGAGAAAAACTATAATATATCTAATATTAGTATTACTTTTAACTAATATTGTCTACGCTAATCCAATAATTAGTATAGGTACTAAAGCTTTGAATTTTCTCCCAGGTGCAGGTCCACAAATTACTCAAGGCATAGAATATGTTATGTGTGCTTATACTATAGCTACTTGTATACAAGGTAAGATAACTGGAGAAATTACAGGAAAATTTTCACAAACTGCTATGAATGCTTTACCCAAAGATGCTGTTAAAGCAATTTCTACATACAATCAAGTTAGAGGTTATGTTGATCAAGGAGCTAGTATAGCTAAAGATTTACAAGTAAATAAAAATGGACAAATTGAATCAGGACAAATAAATTTCCAAAATAATAAAGAAACAAATAATGTTGGTAAAATAATAAATCCAAATTTAAAAGCTGAGGATATTAAAGTAAAAGGAATAATTTTAAATAAAAAAGAAGATGGTAGTACTACTTTTACTTTTCAATCTGGTAAAGTTGGAGAAGTTACAATTAAAGGAAGAGAATTTAAAAATATAGAAAAAGGAAATATTGTTTTAGATAAGAATGGTGAAATATCAAGTGCAGCATTTTATACAGATAAAAAAGGGGGAATTTATAATTTAGGAAATATTGAATTTAACGCTCCTCCAAGCTCTATAGTAGAGTATAGTCCTAAAAGTAAAACAGCAAAAGAAGGACTAATCATAGTACAAATATCAGGAAAACAAAAACTAAGTACTCTACCAAAACTTACCAAAGGAAGCAAAACAGGAATTACATTTAGTTTAGGTGATCAAAATGCAAATTTAGATTTAACAGAAAATATAAAATTAACAAATGGCGATTTATTTTTTAGAGATGAAAAATTTTATACACATAGTGCAACAATAAATAAGGTTAGAATAAAATCTGAAAAAGAAATTTTATTAGATTTTGAAGGAAAAACTTTAGATGAAAAACAAAATTATGTATCTTTTGATGTTCCTAATAAAAAAATAATTATAAACGCACCAGATAAAATAAATTCTATAGAATTTCAACCAGGAAATGAATTCATAAGAGTAGATAAAAGATTTAACGATGTTGTTAAAATAGAAAATACTGCACATGCAAGATTAGAATTAACTAATAGGCAAAAAGATGACTTAATTGATTCATTAGATGTAATTTCATATACTGAAGATAGTAGTACTAGCATAATTTCTGGAAAAATAAATATATTAAAAAATGGCAATGCAGTTAGATCTAAAATTATAAAAAATTATGGAAAAGAAAGAGAACCTAATTCTGCAGCCATGTCTGTTAAATTTTTAGATCCAGCAGGAAATAATATTTTTGGAGATGATCCAAAAAGTGCTTTAAAATATATAGTATCTAGTGATAATGAAATATCTTTAACAGAAGAATTAAAAGATTATGGACCATCTAATATTGGAAATAGACCTCCATTAAGCGAAAGATTTAGCATGAATTATCAATATTGTCAAGGTTGTGGACAAGCAACTACAGGATTAAACATTGAAATTCGTGGAGGAGATGGAAAAGAATTAACATATTTAAGTGAACTTTTAAACAACAGAGAAAAAAGAGCATTATTAAAATCTTTAAAATATGATATGACTATGCAAGAAAAAGATGCAGTCCATAAAATTGTAATATATAATGATGCAAATTGGAGAGACTTAGGAAAAGAAGATGATAGATATAAAGGAGCAGATGCTTTTTCAGAAGACCATGAAATCCATATTTCAAAATCTCAAATATCAAATAGAGGAGTATTAACACATGAAGCAGCACATGCAAGACTATATGATTTAAATAAAGAAGATCAAAAAGATGTAAAAGAATATTTAACAGAATTACAAAATCAAGTACAACCATATTCAACAAATATAAAAATTGAAGGTACACATGGTAATAAAAGGTGGGCTGATAATGGATTTAGTGGTCCTGCATCTGGTTGTACAACTGCTTATGGTTGTGATAATGTTTTAGAAGACATATCTGAATTTTCTAGAGTAGCAAATACAAGACCAGAAGTTATGAAAAGATTAATTACGAAAGAAAGTGATTATTATGAAACTGTACAAGAAAAAGACAAAGAAAGTTGGGCTAAATTATACAGAAAAAAATTATCTTTCTTATATTCAAAAGGATTCATAAAACCAGAAATGTATAAAAAAATAACAGAAGAAATACCAGTAGTAACACAACTATGAAAAAAACGAAAATAATCATTTTAATAATTTTTATATTATTAATTAATTCAGTAATTGCATCACCTTTAATAATTTATAATTTAGATTTAAATTCTAATAAAGAAAATATAACTCTAAATAAATTAGAAACAAAAATTATAGAAATATACAAAGAAACAAATGGAAATTATAAAGCTAAAGTAATATCCTTTAATAACAAAACTTTAAAAGTTTTAGACTTTGATATTCCTTCTCAAATATTCAAAGAAAGTTTTGATGAAAATGCAACACCAATAGGAAGTGAAATATTACCAATAAATAATACAAATTTTAATTTACAACTTCCATACTATGAAAATGGAAAAGAAATTATTATTTATAATAATAAAAATCAGGAAAAATTAAAGATAGATATAAGTATGTTTAGTAAAAATAAATGTGGAAACAATATTTGCGATATATCAGAAAATTATAAAAATTGTCAAATAGATTGTATTTCAGGATCAAAAGACAATTATTGTGATAATATAAATGATAATAAATGCGATCCAGATTGTAAAAAAGAAACAAACAAAGACTGTGAAATAAATGATCAAGAAACAAATATAATAATAAAAGAATTTAATAATAATTTATGGTTAATAATAATCTCAATAATTATATTATTCCTAATAATTTTTATAATATTAAAAAGAAAAAAATAATTTTACTTCCTAAATCTCAAAGCAAAGCTTTTTAAATGTTATAAAATCACCACTGCAATCTTATGGGTTAAAAAACCCACTTAACTCCGCAAGGAGACAAAAAAACATGGCAACAATATATGATGCAGATATACAGAAGTCTATAGAAAAACTTAGTGAAAATTTAAAATCCTTAGTTAAATCTCCAGAATGGACTAAATTTGTTAAAACAGGTCCTGCAAAAGCAAGACCGCCTGTAGAAGGAGATTGGTTTTACAAAAGAACTGCAGCAGTTTTAATCACAATTTACAAAAAAGGTCCAGTTGGTGTATCAAAATTAAGAACTAAATATGGTTCTAAAAAAAGAAGAGGTCATAATCCAGAAAGATTTTATAGGGCTTCTGGAAAAATAATAAGAAATGTTTTACAGCAATTAGATAAAGCAGGTTTAACTCAATACAAAAAAGACGGAATAATAAAAGGAAGAATAATCACACCTAAGGGTAAATCATTAGTAGATAAAAATTCAGTGATAATAAAAAATGAACAGTGAGGATCAAACAAAAGAAATTCAACAAAAAATACTTGAAATAGAGTCATTGGCAAAAAAATATATGTCTCAAGAAGCAATAACTCGTTATTGGACATTAAAAAGTGCTCATCAAGAAAAAGCACTTCAAGCAATAGCATTTATCGCTCAACTTGGATCACAAAATCAAATTAAAGAAAAAATAACAGATGAACAATTTAAATCATTGCTAATGAAATTAGAACCAAGTAAAAAAGAAACAAAAATAATAAGAAAATAAACAAATGGCAAGATACAAACCAAAGGCTAAAAAACTAAGATTAGCAAAGAAAGGAAAACAAACTAGATGGGCTCCTCTTTGGTTAGTTCCTAAAAAAAATAAAGGTAAAAAAATAGTTCATCCATCTAGATACACAAGTAAGAAAAGAAGTTGGAGAAGAACTAAAACTAAAGTATAAACATGGAAGAAAAAACATTCACAATAAACTTAAGAAGAGAATTCTTAAAAAAACCTATTTATCAAAGAACTAAAAGAGCTTTAACAGCAGTAAAAGAATTTTCTCTAAAACATTTTAAAACTAAAGAAGTTAGAATAGGTCCTAAATTAAATGAAAAATTATGGGAAAAAGGTAATAGAAAGCCCCCTGCTAAAATAAAAATTAAAGGCATTGTTGAAGAAGATATAGCTTATGTTGAACTTCCAGGTTTTAACTTTGAAAAAACTAAACCTAAGGAAGAAACAAAGACTAAAGGAAAACCAACTAAAGAAGAAGTTAAACAAGAAGCTAAGAAAGAACAAGAAAAAGAATTAAATAAAGAACTTGCTCATGAAGAAGAATTAAAACAAAAAAAAGAACATCATCACGAAACAATAGAGGTACCTCACGAAGATTTAAAACAAATTGATAAGGAAAAAGAGAGTATATCTAAAAAAGGAAGAGTAGTTGGTAGCACTGGTAAAAAAGGTGCAAAAGAACCTAAATCTTAATTATTCTTTTATTTCTTGGCATTTTTTTTTAATTTCTCAATGTTTTCTTTTAAAAAAGACTTATCAAAATTATAATAATTTGCAATTTTATCAATTGCTTCACATTCTTGATCTTCCACAAAAGCTCTTGTCATAATAGTTCCCAACGGAGACATCATTGAAATAAATTTATTGCCTTCCATTTCTGCAATGATTGAGGCCAAACCAGCAAGGATCCACGGATCCTGAATATATAAAGGTTCTTTAGAAAGTTCTAGAGAATCGATAATAGAATATGCCAATTCTCTTTGATAAATTTCCCTACCAGGACCAAAAGTATTGTATCTCCAAACTTCATATTTTGCTCTATTTTGAGCACGATTCAAAATATTTTCTGTTACTGGACCATTTGGATCATAACTGCCAAGTATTCTCCATTTTAATGCATCAAATATATTTACCATTTTTATCACTAAATAATAGAAAAACAATCTTATATTTAAAGTTTTTTAGAAGAAAACTAGACAAAAGGTAATATTTATAAATAAATAATTCCTAAATACAATATGGATTTAGATCTTAAAGATAAAAAATTATTATTTGAACTTGATTTTGGAGCTAGACAAAGTTATAGCAAATTAGCAAAAAAATTGAAATTAAGTAAACAAGGTGTTGAATATAAACTAAATAATTTAATAAAAAAGGGAGTTATAGAAGGATTCTATACTGTAGTTAATGTTCCTAAATTAGGTTACATTTATTGTAGACTTACTTTAGTACTCCAAAATTTAGACCCTGAAAAAGAAAAAGAAATTTTAGATTATGTAATTAAAAATCCTAAATTCTTTTGGGTTTTTACAACGCAAGGAATCTATGATATTCTTCTAGTAATGTGGGCAAAAAATATAACTGAATTTAAGAATGCGGTTGATGAATTAATTTCTAAATTTGGAAAATATATAAAATTAAAAACAGAAACTATTACTACAGATGTAATACATTATGAACAAAGATATTTACTGGAAATAAAAGAAACTAAAGAAGTTCATATCAAAGAAACTGAAGAAAGAGTAAAAATAGATGAAACAGATAAAAACATTTTAAGAATTTTAGTTAATAATGCAAGAATCCCTTTAGTAAAAATTAGCAAAGATTTGAAAATCAATCCAAAAGTGATTGGAAATAGAATAAAAAAAATGGAGAAGATGAAATTAATAGAGTGTTATAGACCAATAATCAATCACAATATTCTAGGATATACATATTATAAATTATTTATTAGTTTAAATAATATAAACAAAGAAAAATTAATTGAATTAAAAAAATATGTAAAAGAAAGTCCAATGATTTTTTATCTTTTAGAAGGTATAGGGTCTCCCGGGGATTTAGATATAGAAGTAATGGTTAAAAATAATCAAGAATTATTTGATTTCATAAAAGATTTAAGGAATAAATTTCCATCAATGATAGGAGAATACAAGACTTTTATGTTTTACGAAACTAAAAAAGTGAGATATTTACCATTTTAAAGATGAAAAATTTAGCTAAAGAAATAATAAAGCAAGAAATATTGGATGAACTCATGCTAAAGGAAAGACTAGCAATAAAAATAAAAGCAATTGTGAGTGTAGGAAGTCGAACTTTTTTTACATTAAAGAGCAAAGACAGAAAAAATGCAAATATTGAAGAAAATGAATTAATAGTTATTAGATGTAATAAAAATAATAAAAAATATGAATTTATAGGTAAAACAAAAAAATGGGGGAAGATAAACATACCATTAGAAATCTCAAAGTTCTTAAATTTAATAAACCATGAATTAATAGATATAGAATTAATAAAAAATAGCCCTTTTAATAATTTCAAAAAAGAAGGGGAAATAGACCTAAAAGAAATAGTTAGAGAAAAAGGATTTAGTACAATAAATAGAAACAATAAATTTATAACATTGTACAAAAAACAACAAACTCCAATTACTATTAGAAGGTATATAAAAATAGGAAAAGAAATTATAGAAGCTATATATTTAATGCATGGAGATGGACATTATAAAAGTAAACTATTTTTTTCAAATACCAATTACGAATTACATAAATTTATTATAAAGAATTTTGAAAAAGGATTAGACGTACCAAAAGACTTATGGAAGTTTAGAGTAAATCATTCAAAAAAAGAGTTGGTCGGAAAATCTATAAATTTTTGGAGTGAAAGGTTACAAGTTAAAAAAACAAGATTTTATGAAACTAAAAAATTATCTAAATTTAATACCAAAGAATTTGGAGATTTAAGAATAATTATAGACAACTTAATAGTGGCAGGGTTATTTAGATTTTTAATTAAAGAAATAAATCTAAAAAGTTATGAAGAAAATATTCATGCATTAAATGGAATACTTAACGCAGAAGGAAGTGCACAGCCCGGAAAAAAAGGACTGCACAAGATTACAATTTCTTTCAATCAAGACGAAAAATTAATGTTTAAAAAATTACTAGAAAATTCAGAATTAGATATATTTGAAATAGAACAAAATAGTAGATTTTGCATTAGGGGATGGGAAAAACAATATTATTTTATTAGAAAATTTTTAGACTTCAAAACAGTGCCTTTCAATGGACATGTAGAAAGGAGATTCAACACAGTTAACGGTTTTCTTGAGCATAGTTATACAAAAACCTTAATGAAATATTTGAATAATATAGAAGATAAAGATTTAAATTATAAAGAACTCGCTAAGAAATTAAACCAGAGAACAAATTCAGTATTAGATACGCTCAATAAAGAAAGATATAAAAAGTTCATTTTAATAAAAAATAAAATGGTAAAAATAACTGAAGAAGGAATAAATTTCATTAAATATATAGAAGAATTAGAAATAATACTAAAATCTACTACAAAAGAATATAATTGTTATATTTATGAAATAGAAAAATTTAATCAGGAGGTAAAAAATGAACAAACTACCATTTGAAGAAATACAAAGAGAAATTTTAGTAAAGAAAGAATCTTCTACAAATGAAAGCTATGGAAAAAGGCCAGAAGAAAGAACAATTAAAGAATTATTAGACTATGGAGTAATTTGTTTAAATAAATTAGATGGACCAAGTTCTCATCAAGTAGCAGACTATGTAAAAAAAATTTTAAAGTTGGAAAAAGTAGGTCATGGTGGGACACTTGTAATCTATTAAGATTAGTGAAATCCTGGAGTGACTGGAGTTTTACCAACATCCTTAGGTAAAGCTACAAAAATAATGGAAGCTCTATTAAAAGCAGGTAAAGAATATGTTTGTTTAATGCACATTCATGCTCCAATTCCTCAATCAAAGATTCATAAAACTTCAAAAGATTTTATTGGAAAAATAATACAATTGCCTCCAGTAAAATCTGCAGTTAAAAGAGAATTAAGAGAAAGAGAAATTTATTATCTAGAAATTATGGAAATAAAAAATCAAGATGTTTTATTTAAAGTAGGTTGCCAAGCAGGAACATATATTAGAACATTATGTGTAAATTGGGGAAAAGCTTTAGGAACAAATGCACATATGCAACAATTAGTAAGAACAAAAGCAGGCCCTTTTAATGATCAAGAACAGTATTCATTGCAAGATATAAAAGATGCTTTCACATTATATGAAGAAGGTAATGAAAAACAATTAATAAAAATTATTAAACCAATTGAATTTGCAGTTTCACATTTAGGAAAAATATGGATAACAGATTCAGCTGTAGATTCAATTTGTCATGGAGCTAATTTAAGCATTCCAGGAATTTCAAAATTACATTCAAAAATAGAAAAAAATAATATGGTAGCAATGATG
>JAHFKB010000023.1 GCA_023245565.1 archaeon | reverse complement strand
ATTTAATTAAAGAAAGTAAAATTGATCTTGCTAAATATAAAACTGTTTCAGATAAAGAATTAGAAGAAGAAATTAAAAAAATTTGTGAAAAAAATAAAGGTGTTCCTTTTGGCGGATTAATGGGTGAAGTAATGAAGAAATTTAGAGGTAAAGTAGATGGTAAAAAAGTTGCTGAGATAATTAAGAAATATGGTAAGTGAAAAACTTAGACAATATGATAAAGAGAAAGCAGTTTTATTAGCTTTGAAAAATAAAATGGCTCTTATTAGAAGAGATTTAGAAATTCATGGAATGAAAGTTAATGGTTCTACAATATTTATTTCTAAAAGTGAAAATTATGATCAACTTTGGAGCGATGCACTAAAAGCTTTGAAAAATATGTTTAAATAAACCTAATTTTTCTTTTATAATATTTAAAAGCTGCAATTATATCTTTAAAATATTTTACAGATGTTGGTTTTATTTTAATATGAGACCGATAATTTCTTCCTATAGGTTTTACATTTTTTAAAAGTTTAAAATTTTTTCTAGGCAATTTATAAATATATATTTTTTGCTTTAAACGCTTTCTGAATTTTTTTGGTACATTAAGTATAAGTTTGTTTTTCCTATAATATGTATCAAAACCTTCTTTAGTATTCCATGGAAAACCATGTGCTACAGCATAACAAGGATCATCGGTAGCATAAATTGCTGGAGAGATATTTTTTCCTAAAGCACTTGGAGTAAATCTTTTTCTTGGTTGTAATTCTTTAATTCCTGGAGTTATAGAACCGTGATAAAGATGTTTTTTCATAATATTTTCTTATATTATTTTTATAAAAATATTCCTCTATAAAAAATTAATGTTTTTTATATATTTTATTATTTTGTAAAATTTTCGGAATTTTATTAGAAAACTTTATAAATAAATACACATACATACATATATGGCAACAAAGACATTATCTATAACTGAAGAAGCTTATGAAAGGTTAGCTTCTAAAAAACGTGGTAAAGAAAGTTTTAGTGAAGTAATAAATAGAATTACAAATAAAAAAAGTTTGTTAGACTTTGCAGGTATACTAAGCGATATAGAAGGGAAAAACTTAATTGATAACATAGAAAATTCTAGATCTTTAAGTAGAAAGAGGAAGTTATGATTTTAGATACTTCTATTATAATTGATCTTTTGAGAGGAAATAAAGAAACTAAGAAGAAAATAGAAGAAATTGAAAATAAAAATATAACTTTGGTAACTACATCAATTAGTGTTTTTGAGGTGTTTCAAGGAATTAGTTTTATTAATAATGATAATAAAGATAAAATATATTCTTTATTTGAATCTATAAATATATTAGACTTTGATAATTCTTCTGCAAGAGAAGGTGGAATAATTCAATCTAATTTAAAAAAAGAAGGAAAAATGATTGATCCTGAAGATGCAATGATTGCAGGCATAGCTAAAGTTCACGGTGAAATTATACTTACTAGAAATAAAAAACATTTTGAAAGAATAAAGGGTTTAAATTTTGAAAGTTATTAATTAATGTTTTTTTAATTCTTGCCAAATACCTAATATATTTCCTTCTGAATCTTTAAAATATGCAGATAAACCAAAATCTCCAACTTGAAATTTATCCATAACAATTTCTCCACATGATTTTTTAATTAATTCAATACTTTTATCTATATCTTCAACATTAATTGTAATTACTGGATTATTTATAGGAGATTTTCTTTTTAACATTCCACCATTTATTGCTCCTGGTTGTTTTGGCATATGTGTTTTTTCATCTATTTCAACACTTCTTGCTATTACATATTCCATTTTAGGATAAGATTCTAGCTTCCAGTCAAAAGCTTTAGTATAGAATTCTTTTGCTCTTTCAAAATCTTCTACTGGTATTTCAAAATGTACTACTTTATCCATAATTTAGATTTAATTATTAACTATTTTAAACTTACTAATTTTCTGGAAAGTAAACATATTTGTATATTTTTCTTGCTTTATAATATTTATAATTTCTAATTAATCCTGGAAATTTTTCTTTTAGGTCTTCAATTAATTTGTAAAAGTCTTCTGATCCTTTTAATTCTGCATCAAATTCAAAATCTGAACCACCCATAGTAATATCTTCGTACAAAACATTTGGATGTTGCTTTGCATAATTTTTTAGTTGATTTAATTTTGTTAAGTCTTCTATTTCTAAATCTATTTTATAATATTCATAGTTAAACTTTGAATAATCTATTAAAGCTCTAAATCCTAGAATTATCTTTTTCTTTTGAAGTTGTTTTATTCTATAAATTAAGGCCATTGAGGATAATTTTAATTTTTTTGATAGATCAATTAAAGAAAATTTAGAATTTTCTGAAATTGTTTTTAAAATTTCTACATCAACATTATCAA
Organism: archaeon; assembly: GCA_023245565.1. Classification (GTDB taxonomy): domain Archaea; phylum Nanobdellota; class Nanobdellia; order SCGC-AAA011-G17; family GW2011-AR18; genus JACPCE01. The sequence continues at coordinate 12,307 of JAHFKB010000023.1, read as the reverse complement.
AATTCATTTTTTCAGATTTTCCTGTTGAAAGTCCTGAATAATCTCTTAATCTTTCTTCTACTAAGTAATTTCTATAATGTTGGATCCAATTTATAAAAATTGAGACTTTTTTATCATATATGTATTTTTTATATTTTTCTTGGAATTTAATTAAAATTTCATTATATTCTTCTAAGGATTTAACTAAAAAACCTATAGCAAGATCGCATTGCCCTTCTGTTCTATAAACTGTAAATGTTGATTTCAAATTTAATAAATAATTTATTATTTTTTCTTCTATTTCTAGGTTTGTGTTTTGGAATTTTATATATAATCTTCCTAACATATAACCTAATTTAGAATAATCAATTACTGTATAATAGCCATAAATTATTTTATTTTCTTCTAACTGCTTTACTCTATATGCTACTGTGTCTTTTTTTAATTTTAGAACTTTTGATATTTCTTTAATACTTCTCCTTGAATTTTTATCTAATTCAAACATTATTTTTTTATCTATTTCATCCATATTAATTAAAATAAGAAAAAGTATATAAATATTATTATTTTGATTGAAAATTTACTAATAAAGTTAATATATATAATAAAATATCTTACTATTAAGTAGTAATGAGGAATAAAATGATGTTTGAAATAATTAATGCAGAACAGGCAAGGAAAATATATCCTGAACATAAAGAAAGAATAGAAGATATAATTAAAAATCATTCAGATATACATTTTATAGTATCAAAAATTCTTAGAATACCTAATGGTAAAGAAGGTATAAGTTTCTATGTTAATGATTATAATAAAATTTCTAATGATAATAAGGTTGTTAGTGGTTCTTTAGATTTATTGGGCGAATATAGGCATTGTAAGGATCATTATTGTGGAGAATGGTATTTTGGTGGAATATGTAATTATCTTAGTTTTGATAGTGATGAAAAATTCCAACCTAAATTAGAAAAAATAAAACAAGTTTTAGGAATAAAATGAACCAAGAAAATCTAGAATCTATAGTAAATAAAAAACAAGCAGTTGTTGATACTGCTTCTGGAATAACTTACTCTTGGATAGTTGGAAGTGTATTAGATTACTATGCTGGACTTAATTTTAGTGGGATAGTTGTTTCTAGAACTTCTGCTACTGCATTAAATTTTTTAGCAAGTGCCCCCTATGGTTGGTGGAAAGATCAAATTTACAAATGGACTAAAACAAATAAAGAAAGTTCTAGATTTAGAAAATATTTTACAGATTTACTAGCATTTAATACTGGGCAAACTTTATTGTATGCAACATCTCTTGCTATCGGGGGTTTAGTTTCTGAAGGTAAACTTAATTGGGAAAAAGTAAAAAATGGTGTTGAATATGTTGCAATTGTTTCACCTTTAATTGGTCCTTTAATGAATATTTATATGGATTATGCAAGACGATTATTTAAGTTGAAGACTTCTGCTGAAAAATCCATTAATCGATAATTTTATTAATTTTCTAATCGATAATAATTAATGGCAAAATATGTTGATGGATTTGTTTTAGTAGTACCAAAGAAAAATTTGAAAGCTTATCAAAAAATGGCTAATAAGGGTGGAGATATTTGAAAAAAATATGGAGCCTTAGAATACTTTGGATGTGTTGGAGATGATTTAAATCCCACTATTACTGGATTTAAAGTCCTAGGATTTCCTAAGATTATTAAAGCTAAAACAAATGAAGCTGTGGTTTTTTCATTTATTGTTTTTAAATCTAGAAAACATAGAGATCAAGTTAATGCAAAAGTAATGGGTGATCTTTCTATTAATGATCCAACAAATCAAAATCAACCAATGCCTTTTGACATGAAAAAAATGGCTTAGGGGGATTTAAAGTCATAGTTGAAAAATAGATTTGAAAGTTAGCTTTATAAAACTTTTTACTTTATTTTTTTCTATGTCATTTTTGAAATATAAAATACCAGAACAACCAGTTGTAATGATTGGAGATAATGGTAACCAAATTAGAGAAAGTTTATTTGATTGGGGAAGAAGATATAAAACAAGCCCAACAATGCCTCCTAATTCTTCATTTGAAATAAAAGAACTTTTTGTTTTAAGTTTTCATTCATTTTTATTTGTAAGAGATGGAGAAAATTTAGAGCCTATAAAACTTCTTGATGATTTAGAAATAAGAATTCGGGCTCCTATGTTTCAATATGTTAAAAGTATAGCTAATTGGGGAGACTCAAATAGAAAACAACAATATAGGGGCGGACTTTATAGAATTGATCCAGTCATTTGTCCTAGTTTTGTTGATCCTGATGTTCTTTATGTTTCTCCTAGAATTATAGAAACAATTCAAAATCATAATTGGGAGCAATACCAAGGAAAAGTAGATGAAATATTAAAAAGAAGAGATGTGGCTTTAACAAAATTAGCTTTAACAGGTGCTGTAGTTATTAGAAAGAAAGATAACTAAATAAATTCTTCTTCATAATTTGTTCTAGAAGATAATTCTCCTCTAAAATTATGATTAATTAAATTTTTAATCTCTATTTTTTTATAATTACTTAATAACCAAGCTAATTTTATGAATGCAGCTTCTAATGTCATATCCATCATGTTACCTAGAACTCCTGCTTCTTGTAATTTTCTACCATAAGAGTAAACATTCATATTAACTCTACCAAAAATACATTGTGTGATCATTATTATTGGGATTTTTTTACTTAAATTTTTAATTTCTTTTAGAATAAATTCATTTTCTTTGGTTATGTTGTCAATTTTATTAACAGATAAATGTCCTAGGCCTGTTCCTTCTATAATTAAACCATTAAATTTAGAATATATTTTTACTTCTTCTTTGAATAAATTAGGATGAGCTTTTAAAATTCCTATTTTTAATTTTTCATTAAACAATTTTAATTTTAGTTTATCTTTATGTTCTTTTCTTTGATATTTTTCTAAGAGTTCTACTTTTCCATCTTTAGAAATTTTAGCTATTGGATTAGAATTTATTGCTTTGAAAGCATCTCTTCTAGAAGTATGTAATTTTTTAGTTTTACATGCTGAAAGTAAGTAACAAAAATCATCATCACTTTTACCATGCATACATATTCCAACTTCATTAAATTGAGAATTTATAATTAAATTAACTGCACACAATAAATTTATTGCAGCATCTGAACTTGGACGATCACTACTTCTTTGAGCTCCAATTAAAATAACTGGTTTGTTTAAATTTTCTAGAGAAAAAGCTAAAGCAGCACTTGTAAAAGCTAAAGTATCTGTTCCATGGGTTAAAATTATTCCATCACAATTATTTAATTCTTTTTGAATTTCTTTTGCTAGAATATTATAATGACCAAACCTCATATCTCCTGAAAACATATTACTAATTAATCTTGATTTAATATTTGCAAATTTATTTAATTCAGGAAACATTCTAATTATATCTTGTGGATCATAACTTGGACTTACTGCTCCAGTTTTATAATCAACTCTGGAAGCTACTGTTCCACCTGTATGTAATATTGTTATAGTTTTTAGATTTTTATTGTATTTTATTTCTTCTTTTTTTACTTCTTGTTTAACTTGTTCTTTTTTTAATTCTTTAGTACTTAAGATATTTTTTATATCTAAACCGATATTATAACCAGAATCTAATTTTAGACTTAGAATTTTAGAATCATTAGACTGCATTACTGTTCCTTTTAGTAAGTCACCTTTTTTAGTTTTTACTTCAATATAACTTCCTGGTTTCATCTAAATTTAGTTTTGTATTTCTATATATTAAGTTTATTGTTTAAAGAATTTTATTAGAACTTTAATAAATATTACTTCTGACTAAAATAGCTATATAATTTATAAAATATATTTTGTATATAAAAAAAGTTTATATAGAACGTGTTTGCATATATATAGATAATAATTAAAGTTCAATTTCGTAAGTTTTATTGGGCAATAAAACTTTGTGTATGAAACGAACTTTTCTTGGGCTGTATTGTTTGTTATCTAGTTATACGTTTTCTGAATAAGTCTTAACTTGGGCAAGTCAAAACTTTAAACGCTAAACTTCTAAAGAGTATATTATGCCACATAAATAAATACTTTATTGTTGTGGAGTATATATATCATGATAAAAAAATAAAAACACGGGGGAAAAAGAAATGGAATTTATCATACAGAGTGCGTTGGAGAATGCACAAAACACAGTAGACTCAGACGTACAAATCGGAAGGGCTAGTATCAAAGTAATTGGATGCGGTGGTGGCGGTTGTAATATGACAACTTGGCTTTACAAAAAAGGAGTTAAAGGTGCTGAAGTAGTTGCTATGAATACTGATAAACAACACTTAGATATGATGAGTGCTGATAAAAAAATCTTAATTGGAAGAGATCTTACAAGAGGTTTAGGTGCTGGTGGATATGCTAATGTTGGTATGGAAGCTGCAAAAGAACAACTTCCAGAAGTTAAAGATGCTCTAAAAGGAGCTGACATGGTTTTCGTTTGCGCTGGGATGGGAGGTGGTACTGGTACAGGTTCTGCACCAGTTGTTGCTCAAGCTGCTCGTGATGTAGGAGCTATTGTAATTGGAACAGTTACAAGTCCTTTCTCAATTGAAAGAGCTAGAGTTGATAAAGCAGAATTTGGATTACAACAATTAAGAGCTGTATCTGATACAGTAATTGTAATCGATAATAACAGACTAGTACAGATTGCAGGTAACTTACCTGTTCAACAAGCTTTTGCTGTAGCTAATGAATTAGTTGCAACAATGATTAAAGGTATTGTAGAAATTATTGCTGTACCTAGTCTTGTTAACCTAGACTATGCAGATGTAAAAGCTATCATGACAAATGGTGGTGTAGCAGTTGTTGGTGTAGGTGAAAGTGATGGTGAAAGAAGAGTAGAGGAAGCTACAAAGAGAGCTTTGACAAATCCTTTACTAGATGTTAGCTACAAAGGTGCAACAGGTGCATTAATCCACGTGAGTGGAGGACCTGACATGACTCTTGATGAAGTAAATAGAATTGGTGAAATAATTACTGAGTCATTAGATGCAGATGCAAATTGCATTTGGGGTGCTAGAGTAGAAGACAATATGAAGAGTAAAATTAGAGTAATGGCAATCATTACTGGTGTTCAAAGTCCATATGTTTTAGGTAAAACATTAGGACCTGCTCATAACTTTGAAAAATCAAAAACAATGAGTAGAGAACTAGGTATTGATGTAGTACACGGAAAAAGGTACTAAGAAATCATGCTTTTAGGGCTAAGTAGGAATTCTTTTCTAACCCCGCCCTAAAAAACCCTCTATAAGGCTAAAGTCTGGTCTCCCCTGGACTTTAGCTTTTTCTTTTATTTTTTAATTATTTTTAATTTAATAAGAATTAAAAACCTTACTTTAAATTTCATATTGAAAAATAAGTTTTAATTTATATAAAAGTTTAAATAAGTAATTTAATTAAATTATTAATGGATGATGTTAGTGGTTGGAAAATTTTAAGAGAAATAAAGAATAGGTTAAATTCTGAATTTGAAGAAAAAGGAGTAAAGATTGGAGTTTATAGAAAAGGAAGAGATGCTATTATTTTCTGGGTTCATGATAGAATAGATTGTGGTGTTGTTTTACCAGAAATCGACAATAGATTTAGTGTTAATTTTAATAAATTATTAAGTCCAGATTCTTATTCAGATATTAATTCAATAAAAAAAGATAGTGTTGCAGATGGTAAATTTTTATTTAGAGTTGATGAATATGATGATAAGAAAAGTTTAAGAGATTCTGGAATGCCTGGTTATTTTACTAAAGGATTTAAATTCTTGAATGAAGGTGATGTTATTTCTTTTTTATCTAATTATGAAGAATTTTTAATGAGAAAATATAATAGAGATGAAAGAAATATTTATCCTAATTATTTTGTTAGATCTCCTTTATTTAATTTTAGTTTTCCAATAAGATCTACTTGGAATCATAGAGATAGGAGAGCAATACTTGGATTTAATTCTGATTTACTAACAATTGATAATTTACTTCCTGAACTTGGTGGAGAAGTTGGAAATTCTACTAGAATTTCTCAAGCAGAATATTCATTTCCTTATAGTTGTATAGATGGAAAATTTAATTATAATGATGTTTATGAAATGTTTATTGATTTAAGAAAAATGTTAAGAGTTTCTACTATAGCAACAGAAACTATTGAATTGCAAATGCCAAATATAGAAAAATTACAAGATAGATTAAGAGGAATAGAAAGCAATAGAAAAGATCTATCTAAAGATACAAAAGTTATAGGAATAGGTTAGAAAAATTAATGTTTAGTTTTATGAATTATTTTATGTAAACTTTTCTTTAATATGCCTGAAATTGGAATTAATTTTCCTCTTTCTTTATCTTCTTTTTGTCCATATTTTTCAAATGAAACTACACTTTCCAAGGGGTCTCTTTTTGGTTTTTGTTCATATGTGTCTGGATATCCTAGAGCTAAAATTGCTTGAGGTCTTACTTCTGGATTAATATTTAAAAATTCTTTAAGACTTATTTCATCAAAAGCTCCAATCCAAACACTACCAAGACTTAATTCATGAGCTTTTAATAATAGATTTTGAATTGCTGATGCGCAATTTTGAACTGCATATAATGCTTCTCCTCTTACACCATATAATTTACCAATTTTATTTGTATCACTTGAAACAATAATTAAAACTGGAGCTTTTAATAACCAATGCTGTTCATCACACATTTTAGAAATCTTTTCTATTGATTCTTTATTTCTTATTACAATAAATCTCCAATTCTGAACATTTCCTGAAGAAGGAGCTTGTGTTGCTGCATCTAAACATTCTGAAACTAAAGACCATGGAACTTCTAAATTTTTAAATTTCCTCACACTTTTTCTTTCTTTAATTGCTTGGTCTAATTCCATATGGTATTTTAGAATAAACTAGTATTTATTATTTTGTTTTAATTTAATAACTAAAAAGGAAGTTTAACATCTAATAAATCATCTAACCAAAGCAATTGTTCTCCATAATTTGGAGTAACTACCCTGTCATTTTTTGCTAAATAAGAATGCCTAGGAGCAAAATTTAATTCATCAAAATAACTAGAAATTTTTTGATCAAATGGTCCTTTTAAAATTACAGATAAATATTGAGCCCAACCATTAGTTGAATTCATAACTAAACTATAAATTTGAGCAAATCTACCATCAGGACCACTAGCAGTAAGAAAACTAGGTTCTTCATTAAACATGAAAAGACTTTTATCTATTACATATAAATCTCCTGATCTTCCTGCAGATTTTGAATAAATACTAACTCTTTCATCTAGGCCTGCTTTATTAAGAATTTCTTTAGTTTGAGCTAAATTTGGTTCTATCTCTAATTTAGAATTTGTATGTTTATAAAAATTGAAAATTTGAGAATTGTCTGTCATAAATAATTCTTAATTATAACACTATTTAAGTTTTTATATCTTAAAATAATATCTTTTTAGTAGTCAGTAAAATTAATTAATTAGAGATTTATAAAATCTTGATGGATTATGCTAAACTTACTGATTATTATAAAAGATTAGAGTCAACTTCTAAAAGATTAGAGAAAACTCAAATTATAAGTGAATTATTAAAGGAAGTAAAAAAAGAAGATAATCCTGAACCTATAATAAATTTAGTTAGAGGAAATGTATTTCCAGATTGGGAACAGAAAAAAATAGGAGTTTCTGATAAATTAGTTATAAAATCTTTAATCTTATCTTCTGGTATTCCTAAAGATAAAATTGAAAAATTATTTAATAAATTAGGAGATTTGGGTTTAGTAGCTGAAGAAGTAATTAAAGATAAAAAACAAACTACTTTAGGAAGTAAAAAATTAACTACTAAATTTGTTTATAATAAAATAAGAGATTTGGCTGAATTAGAAGGTGATGGAACTGTAAATAAAAAAGTAGGTTTGATTTCTGAATTATTAACATCTGCTACACCACAAGAAGCTAGATTTATTGCTAGAACAATTTTAGAACAATTAAGAGTTGGTGCTGCTGAAGGAACTTTAAGAGATGCAATTGTATGGTGTTTTTTTGGTGATAAATTAAAAATAAAATATAATAAAGAAGAAAATGATATAGAACTTTCAGAAAGTACAAGAAAAGAATATGATTATTTTTCAGAGAAAGTTCAACATGCTTATGATTTAACAAATGATTTTGCAGAAGTTTTTAAAATTATTAAAGAAGAAGGTATTTCTGGTTTAGATAAAATTACTTTGAAATCTGGAAAACCAATAAATGTAATGTTATATCAAAAAGTTAAAGATATTCAAGAAGCTTTTGAAGCTGTTGGAAAACCTTGTGCTTTTGAATATAAATTAGATGGATTTAGATTACAAATTCATTGCACTAATGGAAAAATTACTTTGTATACAAGAAGATTAGAAAATGTTACTAAACAATTTCCTGATGTAGTTGAATTAATAAAACAAGGAGTAAAATTAGATAATTATATTATTGATAGTGAAGTTATTGGCATTGATCCTAAAACTAAAAAATGGTTGCCATTTCAAAATATTTCTCAAAGAATTAAAAGAAAATATGATATAGAAAAATTAGCTAAGCAAATTCCTGTCATGGTTCATGTTTTTGATATAATTTCTTATGGAAATGAAAGTTTACTAGATGCTCCTTTTCACAGGAGAAGACATTTAATAGAAAAAAATGTTAAAATAATTCCTGATAAACTACAACCAATAAAACAAATTGTTACAGATAGCTTAGAAGAAGCAGATAAATTTTACAAAGAAGCTTTAAGCAAAGGTAATGAAGGAATTATGGCAAAAAAATTAGATAGTGTTTACAAGCCTGGATCTAGAGTTGGTTATGGAGTAAAAATAAAACCAATACTTGAAACATTAGATTTAGTTATTGTTAAGTCTGAACTTGGAGAGGGAAAAAGAACTGGTTGGTTAACATCTTATACTGTTAGTTGCTGGGATAATAAAAAAGAAAAATTATTAGAAATAGGAAAAGTTAGTACTGGTGTTAAAGAAAAAGAACAAGAAGAAGGAATAACTTATTTAGAAATTACAAAATTTTTAAAACCATTAATTGAAAAACAAAATGGAAAAGAAGTTATTGTAAAACCTAAAATTATTATTGAAGTTGCTTATGAAGAAATTCAAAAAAGTAATGAATATAATTCTGGATATGCTTTGAGATTTCCAAGAGTTCTTAGAGTTAGATTTGATAAAAATTTAGATAATTGTAATACTATTCAAGATGTAGAAAATATTTATGATGCTCAACGTGGAAGAAATTAAAAATTTTGTTTATTTTAGATGTATTTTAAACTAACTATTCTTTTTATGTACATTCAGTAACAAAAACATTTAAATAGCAGTTTATTACTACTTATAGAAAAATACACTAATTAAAAAAGATGTGTGACAAAGGAGGGGGCTTTTAATGATTGTCAAGGAAGAAGTTTTGAGTAAGTTAAGAAGATATTTTGATCTAAATTTATATGAGGTTCGTATTTGGACTGCACTTTTATCTCGTGGTGTTTCTACTGCAGGTGAATTAAGTGATATAGGACATGTACCTAGAAGCAGAGCATATGATGTTCTTGAAAGTTTAGAAAAAAAAGGTTTTGTAGTTATGAAATTGGGAAAACCAATAAAATATATTGCTGTTGAACCTGCTGAAGTTGTTGAAAGAGTAAAGAAAAATATTCAGATACACGCAGATCAATCTGTTATGAAATTAAAAGAATTAAATAACACAGATATATTAAAAGATTTAGATACACTACATAAACAAGGTATTGAATTTATTGATCCTACTGATCTTTCAGGTGCTATAAGAGGTAAACACAATTTGTATACTCACTTGGAATTGATGGTGAAAGGAGCAGAGAAATCTGTAACCATAGCAACAACTCCTAAAGGACTTGTAAGAAAAGTTGAAGCTTTGAAACCTTTATTACAAAAATTAAGTAAGAAAGGAGTTAGTATTAGAATTGCTGCACAATTAACAAAAGAAACTCAGAATGCAGTTAAAGATTTAAAAGGTGTTGCAGACATAAGAGATTGTGGAAAATTAGCTGCTAGATTTTGTGTTGTAGATGGTAGAAATCTAATGTTTATGGTAATGCATGATGAGGAAGTACATCCAACTTATGATGTTGGAGTTTGGGTAACTACTCCATTTTTTGCTGGAGCATTAGAAAATTTATTTGATGTAGCATGGAAAGACTTTGAACCTTCAGGTAAAAAGTTCAAAGAATAAATTCTTTTTATTTTTTTAATTTATATTTTTGTAGTGACTTAGTGTACCTTATACATTTTTATATATAATTAATTTCTAAATCATATGAATAATATTGATCAGATGGTAGAAAATTTATATGTAGGTTTAGAATATAGGCCTTGTGTTGTTCCAGTAATTTATGATGATAATAAAAGATTTTTAATTACACAGGCAAGTGTTGAACTTAGTTGTTGGAGTTATCCTCAAGGTGGTATAAAGCGAGGAGAAAAAATAATTGATGCTTTATTTAGAGAATTAAAAGAAGAAGTTGGTATTAATAGTAGATTAGATTTAAATTTTATTGATTATAATCTTTATTATGCAATTCTTAATTTTGAATCAGATAGGTTAAGAAAAAAAGGTTTTACTAAAGGCAAAGCTTATTTTTTTGTTTTAGCAAATTATTTTGGTGATAAAAAACTAGTTTTAAATTCTAAAGAAGTTGCAGATGCAAAATGGTTAAATTATAGTGAAGCTGCTGAACATTTTTATTTAGGAAGAAAAGAAAAAGCTGATTTAAATAAATTAGTATTAGATAAAGCTATTAATTTAATTTAGTCTTAGAAATTTAAATTAAATGATTTATATAATTTTGATTTTCTCATTAAATCCCAGAAACTAACTTTTACAAATTTAAGATTGCCATCTAAATTAAAAGCTATTGAATCTCCAGAAGCTGGACCATTAGATGGTATAACTCTGCTATCTTTTAATACTAATCTAATATTTTTTATTTCAAAATCTGTGGATGAAATTGGGGGATTTTTTTTTAAATTTGCATCATAAAGAATTTCAATTACATTTGGATCATTTTTTACTTTATATTTCTCTTCCATGATTTATTTACAATTATATTATATATAAACTTTATTAATTTAATTTAGTTTTTCCTGTGTTAACAATTAAAATTTTAGAATTTGTTCTTCTTTTTTAGATAAACCCATAACTTGTATTAAAAATTACAAATTATAAATATTTCGTTCTTAGAAAACTTTATATAATAATTATAACAGATATTTTATATGAATAAAAGAGTTTTTGTTATAGGTGCAAGCTTATTTTTAATTGCTTTATTTCTAGCAACACTAGGAAGCCTATATACTGGATATTCTGTTCTAGAAACTAGTCAATTAACATTATCAAATTATCCTTTTCCTTTTGTAAAAAATGGAGTAACTAATGGTGTTTACATAGTATTGCCTTATGATTATACTTATAATGAATATAATGTTGCAGAACAAATAGCAACTTCTTTAACAGGAAGCGATCCTATGCCTCCTACAATTGTTACAGATAATGAAATGCCTATGGGAGATTATAATTTAGTATTAATAGGAAACGCATGTAATAATCAATTAATATCTAGAGAATTAAATAGTATGAATTGTGACTTAAATTTATTACCTGGACAAGGATTATTAAAATTATTAAATCATGATAGAACTAGCACTTTAATAGTTTCTGGAGATAATGAAGGAATGATGAAAGCTGTTGTTGTATTAAATAATTATAATTTCTATCCTTTAACAGGTAGAGAAGTTATTGTTGAAGGAGAAATGGGAAATTTAGTATTAAATTATGCTAGTATTTCTAGTGTTCAAAGTACTTTAACTTATAATAGTGGTTATCCTTCTTATACAGATTATAGTGCAGTTAGTACTGGTTCTTCCTATGGTTATAGTGATCCAACTTATAATCTTCAAACTCCTACTTCTTATGATTATAGTACAACTTCTTCAGGTTATACTCCTTTAGCTACTAATTATCCGACTCCAAGTTATTAAAGTGTTACTTATACTCCAGAATATAGTCCAGCTACAGGTAATTATTATTCAACAATTTAATTCTTGATAACAATAAGTTTAGAATTTTTTCTTTCTAATTGTATTTCTGATCTAATTCTAAGATAGACATTAGTTAATTTCATACTTCTTTGTTTTATTAATTGTGATGGTAATTGTTTTAATTTGCTAGATATTGTATTTGGTCTTGAAGCATATTTACTTATATTTAATACTTCAAATCTTAATTTATTAACTAAAT
>JAHFKB010000050.1 GCA_023245565.1 archaeon | reverse complement strand
TTAACACAAGCAGCTTGATCAATTTCAAAACCAGATTGTTGTATACAATATTCTTCTCTATAATCCTTACACTCATCAACTCTTTCTTTACCTTCGTAACAAGTATGAACATAATGTCTTGTTCCAGGTAAATCTCTTGTAGGTCCAGCATCTGCATCATATTCGCACCAGCTTTCTCCATTTATTCTAAAATTTCTAGGTTTACCATTTTTATCTTGATTAAAATTTACATTTTCTTTATTATCATTATCATAAATATAATCTAAATTTTCATCAACAAAGGGATTATCCCATAATGAAGTAGATTCACAATTCAAACTTTTACAGCTAGCAGTTCCATTTTCTTCCCTGCAAAAATTTCCTTTAGAATAATCACAATCCTCAACAACCTTAGAAGGATTTCCGCATTTATCAAATTCCCAAACATCTTCTCCACCATCAGATTTAGGATTACAACCTATTTTTCTTTTTTCATTTTCTTTATATTTACATTGATCACAATCTTTATTTCCATCAGGTAAAGAATCACAAGCAGTCTTTGGATAGAATTTTCCAGACAAAGCTTCACATTGACTAAAAGTTAGATAACCACATTTATTTTTTAATTTAGTATTTTTATCAGCACCACTAACACAACATCCTTGATCATTAGATCTACAAACATTTAAGCATTCTAATTCACTGCTAATATCATTTCTATAATCTAATTTTAAATCTTGATAAACATTTGTTAAATCTTTACAACCTTCTTCTGTACTCAATAAACATTGGCTTCCTATAACACAACAATTTTTCTTACATTGTGGAACATTACAAGTAGCATCAGCTATAACTTCTCCTTTTAATTCATTAACACAAATATCTAAAGAAACACTTTTAAAACAACCTTGTCCTCCATTACTAGTATAACCTAATTTATTAACATTGCAGCAAACAGGCCTACACATACTTACATCTTCACATTTATTATCAAATATAGGAGACTTACTATCACAATTTTTTCTATCAGTATATTGACAATATTTACTTTCTTTATCATTAGTTTTACCACAGCAAACTCTAGTATCTTTTGCAATTTCTTCAGCATTTACAAAAGTAGAATTTGCTATAGAAAAAATAAATACTAAACTTATTATTAAAAAGATTTCTAACAATGCTTCTAATAAAATTCTTTTTTTCATGAAAGACTTCCCTCTGGCCTGTTAAATCTTCCTATGCCTTCAATACCAAAGTAAAAATGATATTTATCATTTGTAGTTAAACTAATATCATAAACTTCATCAGGATATGGTTTTTTAACATCAATTAAATATTTATTAAAATTTAATAAATTATAATAATTAACACTAATTTCTTTACCATCAGCTTTAGTTTGAACTAAGTCATTACTAACTTTAGTTAAAACTCCTAGAGGAATATTTAGTTTATACACAAACCTATTTTCACTTGCACTATTAGAACCTTTAGTTAATTTTACAGGATAATTAACTTCTACAACTATAAATTCATCTAGAATCTGAGAACTTAAATTTATTTTTCCAGTAGTTAAACTATAATCTTTGCCTTTATAATTTTCTAAGTTAATACATTTAGAAATTTTTTCAGGCAAATAACCATTTAATTTTTCTTGTAAATTAATTATTAAAATAGGTTCAGATAAACAAGTTCCTGTCTGATTTATTTCTCTGCATAAAATAGGATAACTTACACCAATATAATTAATATTACCAAAATCTCTTTCAAACAAACCACCATTTTTCATTAATAATTTAGAAGCTTTATCTGTTTCTTGATTAACACATTTTCCAATTTCAGTTTTTATATCATCTAATTGTTGTGTTAAATACTCTTGAACATTTGTAGGTTCTTGTCTTATAGTTTTTGTAAGACTGTCTCTAAAGAAAAAAACTAAAGAAATAGTAACTAATACAATTATACCTACAACAATAAATACACCTACTTGTCCTCTTTTTTTCATCTTAATTTAGTTATATAAACATCAATATCTTTAGTATTATTAAAATTATCCTCGCATCTTACTTTGTAAAAATTACCTTCAATTCCAACATTATGTTCTAATCCATCTTTAGTATTAAATTTATTATTTAGATTAAAAGTACTATTTGATGAATAATAACATTTACTTATCTCATTAGTATTTACAAATAATTCATTACCATATCTATAAGTTTTAAGTATTTTAGGTGCAGTTAAATCTCTATCAATATTAATAGTAACATTACTTTGAGCAATATTTCCAGCAATATCACTACATAAAAATTTTAAAGTAATAATACCTGTTTTATGTTCATAATTTATTTTTTTATGTGAATTACTATATTTTGGTTCCATAATAATGTTTTTACCTTTTCCAGCAATTAAATCTCCGCCAGGATCACTAAATACATCATAATCATAATCATCTACAGCCCATCTGCATTTTGCTTTTCCATCTTCTGCACCACCAATAGTCTTAATAGAAAATCCAAAACTTGAATCATAAATTTTATCACAATTTTCTCCTAAACTATGTTCACATTTTATATTTGTAATATTAAGTTGATTTGTTCCTATAATATTAATACCATCAGGAGGAGAAGGGTCTGAATTTAAACCTTTAGAGTTTTTACAACTAAACCAATAATTATTGCTTCCTAATTTAACATCTTTAACAACAGCATCACATTTACTTCCACCATATTCAAAGTTTGCACTCTTAGAACAGAAAAATAAATTTTTCATATCTTTAAACTGAATACTTTCATTTGCCCAGCCGCATTGTATAGGATTTCCTCTTACATATAAAGAAACTTCTTTACTAGATTTATCAAAAGGTACAAAATTATTTCCATCCGCTGGTAAAATTTTAATAATTCCTGGCGGTCCTTTTTCATCTGCTTTAGCTACTGTAAATTTAATCTCAGCAGGATTACTATGTTTTGTTTCAGGAGCTAAATTATCACATTGAATAAAAATATTTTGTTCATCTGATTTAGGAACTAAAGGAATTTTAAAATCATGTTCAATGCTTAAGCCAATAAGTTTTCTATTTTTAAGTTTTCCTTTATCTTCTATTTCTTTACTAGTAGCCCAATAACACATAGTTGCTATATCTTGTTTTACAGAATCTTTATCTTTAACTTTAATGTCTGCTTTAGTCTTAAATTTAATTTGTAATAATGTTTCAGATTCTAATTTACCATTAATTTTTATACCGGGATCTGCAATATCATTAACAATATTAAAATTATTAGCAGCACAATCTCCAGGCTCTAAACTACTACAAGTAAAACTAGCATTTAAAAATTCTACAGATGGAAGTTGAAAATTAGTAACAGGCGCACAATAACTTCCTTTATCATCTTCTTGGAAAGTACACTGCTGACTCTCTATTCCAAGACTATAACATAATTCTTTTGTACATTTATAATATGGTTTTCCTGTTGAATCATTTAAATCTACATCTGGTAATAATCCTCCTTTAGATAATTTCTCATTGCATTTCCAACATTCAGTAGCACCTGAAGCAGGAATCCAAGCACTACAATTCATATAATCATTAGGAGGAGCAGGACCATAAAATATTACATCTCTATTACTACAACCAGCAATTATTAATGAAAAAATTAATAATAAATATAAAAATAATTTTTTA
>JAHFKB010000022.1 GCA_023245565.1 archaeon | reverse complement strand
TCTTTTTTCTCTTAGGAATTGATATGTTAAGCAATCTCCAATGAAAGGGTTTAATATCAATTTTTCTGAAATTTTTTGAGCTGATTCTTGGTCTGCTTTTGTCCATTTATTTATTTCTTTTTCATAGGTTTCTGTCTTTATGACTTTAAACATTATCTTATGTTTGTTTTATTTTTAAAATTGCTTTACTAGAATTTTCCGAAAATCTTTCAGAACGTTAATAAAAAGCTTTAAATTGTTTGTTTTATTAATGTAATTGCAGGCAGACTGGAGAGCTCGTCCTACTCTGTAAACACAAACGGACGTTAGGTGTAGTTGATGCTTAAAGGGCGGTATTGCTATTGATTTAGGTCTTAGCAACTACGTTGAGAATCTGTCCTAATTGGTTGAAGTAAACATGAAATGTGTCAGGTCAGGAATGAAGCAGCACTAAGTGATTATTTTAATGCTTTTAGGGTAGCGGATTTGAGGAAAGGCTGGGGTCAACCTAAATTGATTTTAGTATCCACCTTTAGGTGCCTGCATATTTTTAATATGGAAGAAATTATAAAAAAAATAAAATCTAAGAAACCTTTAGATAAATTGGATGATGAATTTGTTAAGGGATTTATTAATAATTTTTTTAAAACTAATTTTAAATTAAATAAAAAATACTTAGAAGGAAAATTAAAGAAAAAGGATTTAGAAATTATCATTAAGAATGTTAGAAATGAATTAAATAAATCTTATGCACAATTTTGGACTGGAAATAAATTAGATTTAAAATCTCATAAATCTACAAAAGAAAGATTAGAGATTTATCAAAGAGTTTATGATCATATATTTAGTATTACTGGAGAACCTAAGATAGTTTTAGATTTAGGCTGCGGATTAAATCCTTTAACTTATAGTTATATTGGAAAAAATGTTTATTTTGTTTGTGTAGAATTAACAGATTATGATTGTGATAAGCTTAGAAATTATTTTAAACAAAATGGAATTAAAGGAGAAGTAGTAAAAGCAGATTTAAGAACTTTTAATAATTTTTCTAGAGTTGATATTTGTTTTATGTTTAAAATCTTAGAGAGTTTAGAAAATAAAGGGCATTTACTAGCTGAGCATTTAATTAAATCTGTTAAAGCTGATTATATTATTGTTAGTTTTTCTACTGTTGATATAAAAGGAAGAAAAATGAATTATCCTAGAAGGGGTTGGTTTGAGATTATGATTAAAAGATTAGGGTTTGATTTTGAAATTTATGAAGATTATAATGAAATTTTTTATATAGTTAAAAAGTAGAAATATTAATAAATAGTTTATTTTTAATTTTTTTATGAAAGTTATTGATACTGTAGAATTATATAGAACTTCTCGTAGTCGTCTTGCTAATAAATTGCATCCAATAGTCATTGGAATGAATGATGAAGTAAGGGAAGCTTTTCAAAGTAGCATTAGTGAATATTGTACTTCTGAAATCTTTTTATATGGTGATTTGCTTGATAGGGGTTTAGATGGTTTATTTTCTGCTAGAACTGCTGTTCTATATCCTAATCCTTTAGAATTTCATCCATTAGTTAAGAATTTTTCTCCTAATACAAAAGTTCAAGATTTTTATTTTGAGAAATTAACAGAAGGAGTTAATCCTATTTTAGTATTAAAAGAAAGTTTAGATTTAGTAGAACCTTATCATATTTCTAGATATGTTTATGAACAAAGAAAAATTAGATTCTTAGAATTTATTGCTTTACAGTCATAATTATTTAGTTGAATTTGTTATAGGGTTTGCTAATTCTTTTGATATTGATCCTAGATTTTTAACTACTAGTTCATACATTTTTTCTAAAGTTACTTCTAGAATTGCTTCTTTTAAAGGACCAGTACAATGGTCATTTATATTTTCAATATCTTTTATTGTTTTAGTTTTAAGAAATTCTCTTGAGATTGAACATTTCATACTTCTATCATTAAGAGCTTCTTTAAGATCTTTAGGTTGAGAATCTGATAGATTTAATAATTTAACTTCTATTATACAATTATCTTTATTTTTTCCTAAAATTTCATAATTGTATAAATTATCATTTGTTTTAGTAATTACTTTTGCTAATGAACATTGTGCTGTTGCTTTGTTAAAACATTCATCATTTGTTTTACAATTTTTTGCTTTTGTTGAAACAATTAATGATAGAAGAATTACTATTAGAACTAAAATTATAATTATCTTTTTTTTATCAAGAAACTTAAAATTATCTAACATTTAAAAAAATAAAAGTTTTGATCCTTAAAAGGTTTTCTAAAGATCTTTTTGTGTTAATACTGTAACTTTTGTTTCATTTGGTCTTATCTTTGAATTTGTAGCTACAACAAAATTTACATTACTCATTTCAGCTGATTTTGCTATTTCTTTTGTTACGCTACCGTCAAATACAATTGCAAATGCATTCTTTAAATTTTTTAATGTGCTTTCTAGTTCTGTACTTGGAACTTTTCCTAATATATTATAGTCTTTGTCTAAGATATAAGCTCCTCTAGTTCCAACTAGATCATCAAGCATTTCTTTAAAATGGTCTTTACTTTTCTTTTCAATAGTTATGGTTTGTGGTCTTGGTTGTTGATAAGGCTCTCTTATATTTCTATTATCAACTCTATTTTCTATTCTGTTATCTGTTCTATCCCCATTACTAATTCTTCTAAAGTTTTCTGCTTGTATTTGCTGTGGTCTTTTTGTTCCACTAATTTCGAACTTAAATTGTTCAGCTGCAATTCTTGCTCTTAAAGCAATATGCATTTCTTTCTTTGTTAATTCTTCTACTTCTTTTCCATCTGGAGCTTTTGTTATGTAATCAATTTCTGTTGATCCCATAAGTTCTTTTAATATTATATCTCCACCTCTATCTCCATCAACAAAAGCAGTTACTGTTTTTTGTCTGCATAATTCTTTTATAGATTCAGGAACACTTGTTCCATTTATAGCAACAGCATTCTTAAAACCATTTTTTAATAAGTTAAGAACATCTGCTCTTCCTTCAACTATAATTATGTCTTCTGAATCTTCTATTGCAGGACCAGCTGGAAGTCTTTCTCTTCCCCACTCTCCAATTTCTAGCATACGAACTGCTTGAGAAACTTCTTCTGTTATTTCTTGTGAATCTGGTAGAACATTTTCTTGTAGATTCATTAAAAGTTCTTTAGCTCTTGCAATAACAAATTCTCTTTTAGAGACTCTCATGTCTTCTATTTTTTCAATTTTAACTTTTGAGTTGCAAGGACCAATTCTTTCTATTGTTTCTAAAGCAGCTGCAATAATTGCTGCTTCTGCTTTATCTAAAGAACAAGGAATTATAATTTGACCTGAACTTTTTCCGTTTACTGTATCTAGTTTTACTTCAATTCTAGCTACTTTACCTGATCTTTGTAATTCTCTAAGTTCTAAATCTTGACCTAGGAATCCTTCTGTTTGTCCAAATATTGCACCTATAACATCTGGTCTGTCAACTAAACCCTCAATTGTAATATTTGCATAAATAATATATTTTGTAGATACAGGGCTTACTTTTCCCATTTTGTTTTCCTCCAAAACTTTAAAATTCTTCTAGAACAATGGTAATTATTTTTGATTTTATATTGTGTCTCTTTTATATTAAAACTCACATGAATGATTATGAATTATGATTTTTACCTTTGTCCTATGATTATAAAGTTTAATTTGTTGCCTGACATTAACTCTCAAGCGTCATTGCTTGATAGTTTTATCGTTGCTAACTTGAGCCTTTTCTCATGCCAGGCTTATCTATTGTTAAGTATAATTCTTTATATACTTTATGGTTTTTTAGGTTTTGTAATTAAGTTTATTTAATTTTAAGACTAGAAAGTTATTTAAATGAAATATTTTATCAAAATCTTATGGAAGGAAAAATAGTATCTTTTAGAAGAGGAATAAAAACTCAGCAAAAATATCAAATGATAGTAAAAATTAGTGGTGTTGATAATAAAGATAAAGCTAAAAGTTTACTTAATAAAAAAGTAGTTTGGAAGAGTCCAGCTGGTAAAGAAATAAATGGACTTATTACTAATATTCATGGAAATTCTGGTGGTTTAAGAGTTCAATTTGAAAAAGGTTTGCCTGGACAAAGTGTTGGTACAAAAGTAGCAATTGCTTAGAGCATAGTTAATTTTATAAAGAGTTTATGATTTCACTAAAAAATGGTAGGATTAAGAAAAGGTAAATGTTATAGAAGATTAGAAAGACCTTATACTAGAAAAAGTAAATATAAATCTAAAGGTTATATCAAAGCTTTTCCTAATCATAAAATTAGTAGATTTGAAATGGGTGATAAGTCTAAACCTTATGAATTTAAAGTTAGATTAGTTTCACTAGGAACTTTACAAATAAGACAAAATTCTATTGAAAGTGCAAGAATGGTTGTTAATAGAAAATTACAAGAAGTTTTAGGAACAAATTATTATTTAAAAATAAATGTTTTTCCACATCATGCATTAAGAGAAAATAAAATGTTGGGTGGAGCTCATGCTGATAGACTTCAGACTGGAATGGCACATTCATTTGGAAAAGTTGTTAATAGTGCTGCACAAGTTAAAAGAGGAAAAGAACTTTTAACTGTCTGGGTTTTCAAAGCTGGATTAGATCAAGCTAAGCAAGCTTTTAAATCTGCAAATCCAAGATTATCTGGTAAATTTAGTATTGAAGTAGAACCTATTTCTTTAGTTTAAAAAATTCAAGACAAAGTTTTATAAAGGGTTTTTATTATCATTTTTATTGTTCCGGAGAAAATATGAAAATATTATATTCAATAATTGGTGGAGAACCTACAAATTCACAAATTGAAATTAGTAGTAATGGTATATTTAGTTCATATAGTAGGACTAGAAATGATGGTTCTATTTTTTATGATCTTACAAAAAATAATCAAGATTTAAAATTACTTTTTGATACAAGAGGACATAGAACTTTAGATAAGATTGTTTCAGAACCTTTTGATCTTGTTTTATTAGATTTTAATAATAAACAAGAAGGACAATTAATTCTATATATGGATAAAATTATGGATGCAATTGGTATTTCTATTAATGAAAAAAATTTATATAAAGATAAATTTTTAGGTCCTGTTTTTGGTTTAGTCGGTAATAAGGATGTTAAAAATAAAATTTATGCTGCATATAATCGAATTCGTGAACTTCGTGAAATTGAGCTTCTTGCAATTTATAATAGTATTCAAACTGGGTTAAATTTATCTTATGATACAAATGTGGCTGTTGCTTTAACAAACCAAGGACTTTTACCAGATCCTTATTGTCAAATGCAATTTCCACCTGTAGATAATAATCAAGGAATAACTTGTGTTCTTTATAATTCATCTTCTAGAGTTTATTATCCTACTGAATATAGAATTCATATAAATGGTGTTAGTGTTTCAGATGGATTTAAAGGAAGAGAAGAAACAACAAGCTATCCTAGAGACATACTTGAAGGTTCTGATGCTATAGTTTTAGAAAGATCATTTTAGGAAAATAATAATCATAATTTTCTTAATGAAAAGATTTAATAATAGAATTAATATTATTTAATTTGAAGAGGTGAATTAATGACAGTATCTCCAGTTATATGGTTTTCTGAAATAAGTGCTAATGATAATTCTACTGTTGGTGGTAAGGGTGCTAATCTTGGAGTTATGTATAATTTAAAATTACCAGTACCTCCTGGTTTTGTTGTTAGTGCTCAAGCTTATAAATTTTTTTTAGATAAAACAGGAATTCAAGATAGTATAATTTCTATTTTAAATAAATTAGATGTTGAAGATACAAATAAATTACAAAAAGCTAGTGAGCAAATTCAAGAAATTATTTTAGATGCTTCTATGCCTGAATTAATTAAGAAATCTATTATTGAAGCTTATGATGATATGAATGTTGATAGGGCAATTACTAAAGCTGTTGGTAGAGATGTTCTTAGTACTTTTATTAAAGCTGGTAGAGATTTACCTTTTGTTGCTGTAAGAAGTAGTGCTACTGCTGAAGATCAACCTGAAGCTAGTTTTGCAGGACAGCAAGCAACTTATTTAAATGTTAAAGGAAAAGATGAAGTTGTTTTAGCTGTGCAAAAATGCTGGGCTTCTTTATTTACTGCAAGAGCTATTTATTATAGAACAAAAAATAATTATCCACATGATAAAGTTTTAATTGCAGTTGTTATTCAGAAAATGGTTAATTCTGAAAAAAGTGGTGTTATGTTTAGTGTAAATCCAGCTACTAATAATGAAAAAGAAATTATGATTGAAGCTGCTTTTGGTTTAGGAGAAGTTGTTGTTGGTGGAGAGATAACTCCTGATACTTATATTGTTGATAAAAATTCTTTAATAATTAAATCTAAAAAAATTGCAAAACAAGAATATGGTTTATTTAGAGACCAATATACTGGAAAAAATTATAAGAAAAATTTAAATGAAAGAGAAGGAAGTTTACAAAAACTAAAAGAAGAAGAAATATTAAAATTAAGTGAATATGCAAAAGCATTAGAAGATCATTATAAAAAACCAATGGATTCTGAATGGGCTGTTGAATCTGGAAAAGTTTATTTAGTACAAACTAGACCTGTTACAACTTTATTAAAAAAGAAAGATGAAACTAAAATTGAAACTTCTAATATGAAAGAAATTGTTAGAGGTATGAGTGCTAGTCCTGGAATTGGTGTTGGAAAAGTTAAGATTGTAAAAGATTTAACAGAACTTTCTAAAGTTGAAAAAGGAGATGTTTTAGTTACAAGAATGACTAGTCCAGATTATGTTCCTGCTATGAAAAAAGCTATTGCAATAGTTACTGATGAAGGTGGATCAACAAGTCATGCCGCTATAGTAAGTAGAGAAATGGGAATTCCATGTATTGTTGGAACTGAAAAAATTACACAACTTGTTCATGATGGAGACTTAATTACTGTTGATGCAAGCAATGGTATTGTTTATGAAGGAGAAGCTAAAATTCAAAATTCAATTAATTTAAAAGAAAATATTTCAAAAGAAATTGTTGAAAATAATTCTGAAATTAATGAATCTGTAGTTACTGGTACTAAAATATTTATGAATCTTGGTGAGCCTGATAAAATTGATGAATATAAAAATTTGCAATTTGATGGAATTGGATTAATGAGAATTGAATTTATTATTACAGATAGCATTGGAAAACATCCTTTATACATGATACAAAATGGACAACAACAAGAATATATTAATAAATTATGTGAGGGTATTTCTAAAGTTGCTAAAATAATAAACCCCAGACCATTAGTCATTAGATTTTCTGATTTTAAAACAAATGAATATAAAAATTTAATTGGGGGAGAACAATTTGAACCTCATGAAGAAAATCCAATGATAGGCTGGAGAGGTTGTTCTAGATATATAAGTGAAGATTTTAAAGAAGCTTTTAAATTAGAAGTTAATGCTATTCAAAAACTTAGAGATCAAGGTTTGAAAAATGTTCATGTTATGCTACCATTTGTTAGAAATACAGAAGATGTTAGAAAATGTTTAAAAATTTTAGAGGAAAATGGTTTAGTTAATAGCCATGAATTTAGAATTTATATTATGGCAGAAGTTCCTTCTGTTGCTTTTGTTCCTGAAGATTTTGCTGAGATGAATATTTATGGAGCAAGTATTGGAAGTAATGATTTAACTCAAATGACATTGGGTACAGATAGAGATAGTGCTAGGTTAGCAAAGATGGGTTATTTTGATGAGAGAAATCCTGCTGTTTTAAAAGCAATTAGTAATATTATTAGGGGATTTAAAAAACACAATAAAACTGTTAGTATTTGCGGACAAGCGCCATCAGAATATCCAGAGATAGTTGAATTTTTAGTTAAAGAAGGAATTGATAGTATATCTGTTAATCCTGATGTTGTAAATAAAACTAGAAAATTAGTTGCAAGTGTTGAAAGAAATATTTTACTTGGAAAAATTAGAGGATATTAATAATTTCTTTTCCCTTTTCTATGATAAGAAGGTTGTTTAATTATAAATCTTTTATTTGAGATTTCTGGTTGTCTATATTTTAAGATTTTTTCTAGATCTTCTTTACCTGGATCTTTAGCTAGATATAAATTTGCTTGATCTGGTAAATTTTTTCCAACATGATTATTTTTTCCTGATTCTAGGCCCGTGTATAAATCAATTTGTTTTCCTTTTATTCCAGATCCAATATCTTCTGCTCTATACCAACCATTAAATTTATCACATAATTCAGTTTTGCAAAGTTCTCCATCTCTATTTACAAATTCTAATCTTACAAGAGAACCTAAACGAATTAATTCAGGATCAACTGCAATTGATCTTCCAATTTTACTACAAGGTCCATCTTTTGTATGACCTAAACAATCTGAATTTGTTTTTTTACCTTTACTATATTTTCTTTCTGGTTTAATTGAACCTGCAGTATATAATAAACCATTTTTCCCAATGCCTGCACCTTCACATCTTACAGATTCATAAAAACCTTTTTCTTTTATTCTGCAAGCTTTTTCACCGCCAACAACTTTCCCAGTTGTAGACCATGTACTATAATTTCTTTCATCTGCTGTATGGTATTTTGTAGTTTGAAATTTTCCTATATATAATCCCTCATTATTTTTACTTTCTTCTTTTGTAGTCTCTGGTAAACTTGGAGCTAAATGATATATTCCTTTATAGAATGTTGGTCTAATTACTTTTAGATAAGTCCAAACACTAGCTCCTGCTAATGCAGCTAATCCTAATACTCCTAATCCTAATTTTGTTTTAGTTCTCATTTTAATTTTTCTTCTAAATTTCCTTTTGATATACGCTGATTGTTTTTATGAATTGTATATAATAATAATGGTGTAATTGTTTGATGCATTATTAATGCAAAAATGGTTTCATTTATTGGGTTTCCTCCACCAATAATTAAAGCTGTTAAATAAAATAAGCCACTTGTTGCTATAGATCCTGGCAGATCTGCTATATTAAGTGCTAGTAATTTTGATTTACTAAAATATCTTCTACTCAGTTTGTATAATGGTCTGCCTAAATAATCATTATACTCTGTAAATGGATATAAGTTTTTACGATATTCTGCCATGTTTAAAATAAATATAGTGATTCTATATAAATTTTATGTTTATTAACTACTGCTCAGTTATTACAATAGAAAGGTATATAAATAACCTACTATTACTATTATTAGTGATAAAAATGGAATGCAATATATGTCAATATCAATGGATGAGTAGAGTTTTAACACCTAAGGCTTGTCCAAGATGTAAGAGAAGATTTGATTATGTTAATATAAAATCTATGGTTGTGGAGGCTTAAGAAAATGGCAGAAAAAGAATTTAAATTACCAAAAAATTTAGAACAATTAATCGGTGCTTCTAGCAGGTCTCAACAATTTACTAGATTAGCACAAGGACCTATGAATAATAATATTATAGATGCAGCTAAACAACATTATGGTGTTTTAGCTCAAGCAGGTATAACTCAAAATTTTGATCCAAATCAATTTGGAGGAATGACTCCTTATGATTTTAGAAGTGCTATGAATGTTGGTCATTCTATGGTACAACAAACTTTAGATCAAAATATTAATGATATTACTTTAGCTAATGCAAAAAAATTTTATATGGGACAATTAGATTTAGATAGAAAAGCTGATTTTTATGTTGAGATGTTAAAATCTGGTGCTGATATAGATAGAAATCCTAAAGCTGATGATACAACTAAAAAAACTTATCAAGTCTTAGATGCAGCTAAATCACAAGTTCAGTTTGCTCAAGCTTTAGAATCTGCAGTTATGTCTGGAGATCTTGAAACTGCTAAAGCATTAGCTGCTCAACAATTTGAATTGCGTCCTGTTGAAGCTGAATATTTAACTTTGTTAGGACATTATGGTGGACCTTCATTTAGAGATTCAGAAAAAGGTGTTTATTTATCTATTGCTAGACAAGCATATGTAGATGCTAAACAAATAATTAATGAAGCTAAATTAAGTGGCGTAATTGAGTCTGGAATGAAAAATAAAGTTAGTAAAGCTGATAATTTATCAGGATTGTATAAAGCTTATACAAATCAATTAGCTTATAATGAACAAAAGAAGAAAGCTGAAGCAGCTGCAAAAGCTGCTTAATTTTTTATTTTTTTAATTCATATTTTATAATTTTCTGATTTTTAATTAGGTTTCTTGTAATCTGATTTAAAGTTATAATAAAATTTTCTGATTTCCTTTGTAAGTCTTCAAGTTCTCTTCCACTTATTTTAATTGTTTCTAAATGTATGATTGATTTTGCTTTTTTTCTTACTTCTTCATAAGATTCAACTGATTCATTACTTAACATTTTTTTATTAACTAGTGTTTCTCTTAGTAAATCAGCAACATGTTCTGGTGAAGGTGGAATTACATTCAGGGCCATTAGTGCTGCATGGCTTGCATCTACCATTGCCCAATAAAATCCTTCTACACTGTTTAAAATATTTAAATTTGCTTTTGTTAGATGCTGTCCAGCTCTTTCCATTGTTGTGAATATTGATTCTGGTGTTGGTCTAATTTTTCCTTTAGCTAACAAGATCTTTAATGGATCAAAGAATCCTCCTAAGTCAATTAAAGGTTCACCATATCTTAGAACATTTATTACTAATGGTTCTCCTGCTCTTAGTTCATCCCAAAATGCAGTTAGTGTTACTGTATTTACATGTAATTCTTTTTTATATTTATTAGAAGAAATTATTTTTGCTAATTCTTCTCTGTACCAGGCAATTAATTCTTCATCCCAATTTATTGTACAATCATCAATAATTATTATAATATCAATATCAGATGTTGGTGTTGTTTGTTGTTTTATAGAAGAACCAAACATAGCAATTGCTTTTGTAACATCTCTGAATTTTTGATAAACTTTTGTAGCAAAATCTAATGCAATATCTCTATCAGAATCTAGAATTTTAGAAATTTTATTTTGAGGCTGAACTTTACTATTTTTTCTCTTTTTTTGCATTATAATCCTAAATATATATTGCTATTTAATGTTTGTGGTAATAGTATTATTTACTTACTTGTAAAATAAATTCGTCTAATTTTTCATCAAGAATATCTAATGCTTTTGAAAGAATTTCTTCTGGAGATAATTTTTCCCATGATTCTATAGTAAATATAAAATCTTTTTCAGAACTTTCAACTGTAACACTTCCTTTTGGATCTGCTGCATCTACACAACCCATACATAAAATACAGGCTTCTAAGTTTACAACAACAGGTTGTTTTCCTTTAAGTTCAAAAACATTAGTAGGACAAGATTTTACTACTTCTTCTGGATTTTTTACTTTATCTACATTTATTTTTGGATAGCCTCTATAATGAGCTAAACATGAACTGAATTTTGCATGTTCTTTTCCTGTTCCTAAAGTTGCAACAGCTTCAAATTCTAATTCTTGACCTTTTAGTAATTTTACTAATGGCATTTTTGCATAAATTGCTTTTATTTTTGGATCTTGGAATTTTAAATCAGAAGCATAAACTGTTAAAGGTCCTTCTGCTTTTAATGTAATTATTAATTGACATTTTGCACAACCTGCTCCTTTACAACTACATTTATCAGATTGAACATATGAACTTAGATCTGTTATTATTGGAAGCATGCCTAATCTATGAGCTAAAACTTCATCAAATAATGCAGAATTATTTTTTACAAAAGTTACTCTTTTAATTGCCATTGTTGGTACTTCAGATATCATAATACGTCTTAAAGTATTTGCAAAAGCAGGATTTGAATCTTTTAATAGGAAAGTAAGTTTATTTCCTTGTTTTGTTATTGGTTTTATATCCATTTTAGATCAAAAATAGTATCATTGGAAAATATATTCTATTTAAAAATGTTTTTATTTTTATACTAATCTAACTTCTATAATTGCGTTTAGATATCTATCATTATCTGATGCTTTTCCTAAGTAAATTATATCTAAATTTTCTAATTTAATTTCCTTTTTTGCATCAAGGAATTCTTTATTTCTCCAAACCCAAGTTCCAAGTTTGCTTCCTACGTCTTTAATATACCAACCAGTATTTTTTTCCATTATAATAGCATGTTTTTCTACTGATATTTGTTGAAATATTCCTTCTGGTACTAATGGTATTCCTGCTGCTTCTTCTGATCTTCTTATAGTTATAAGTTGGCCAGATTTAATTGCTATTGTTTCTTTATTTATTGCAGTTATTAATTTATTATATGCTGGATATTCTTTTAACCATTTATTAACATCCATATTAAACCAAGCTCCTCTTTTTGGTTTTATAAGTCTTAATATTAATTTCATATATTTTTTATTTAATTTATAGTTATAAACTTTATCTTGTTGCTTTAGGAACTGTTACTACCAGATGATTACTAAATAATAGAAAGATTTATAAACATTTAAATTTTCTGTTTAATGTAAAATGGATTATACAAAATATCAATCACAAGAGGGTTTTAATCTACCTGAATTGCCAAAAGAGGCTAAAGAAAAACTTGAGGCTATGAAATCTAAATTAGATAAGTTTTCTAAAGCTATTACTAAAGAAAATAAAGATATAATGGGTGTTGCTTTATTACCACCTTCTAGAATAAATCCTGATGAAAAATTACCAAGTGAAGAAGTTGAAAAATTAAAAAAAAGAATTAATGTTTTAGTTGTTATTGATGTTGAAACTAAAAAAGATTGGATGCAATTGAGAGAAGGTATAATTAACAGAACTATTAAAAAAGCAGGTGAAATTGATGAAAATATTTTTGTTACTGTAATGGATGTTGCTGAAATAAGAGAAAATTGTTTTGATGCTAAATATGAAATTTTAGATATGATTGCAGCTGGTGCTGCTTTATATGATCCTAAAGATTTTTTAGGTGCATTGAAAATTTCTACTGTTCATAGAGGAATGGTTCTTAAGAAATTTGATAAATATATTGTAAGTTATGTTGCAGTTGGAAGTTTATTTAGAGGAGATGCTACTAGTAATGATATTGATGTTGCTGTTGTTATTGATGATACTGATGTTAAAAAAATGACAAGAGTAGAATTGAAAGATAGATTAATGGCAATAATTCATGATATGGGTTATCAAGCTTCTCAAATTACAGGTGTGAAAAAAGCATTTCATATTCAAACTTATATTTTAACAGATTTCTGGGACGCAATTAAAGATGCTAATCCAGTAATTTATACTTTTTTAAGAGATGGAGTTCCTATTTATGATAGGGGTGTATTTATGCCTTGGAAATTATTATTAAAAATGGGAAGAATAAGACCTTCACCTGAAGCTATTGATTTCCAGATGGATATGGGAGAAAGATTAATTCAGAGAACAAAAGGTAAGATGATTGGAATTATGGGGGATGATTTATATTATGCAATATTAAATCCAGCTCAAGCTGCTTTGATGTTGTATGGAATTGCACCTCCTACTCCTAAAGAAACAATACAATTAATGGAAGAAGTTTTTGTTAAAAAAGAGAAATTATTAGAGAAAAAGTATGTTGATATTTTAGCTAAAATAAGAAAATATTACAAAGATATTGAACATGGAAATGTAAAAGAAATAAGTGGAAAAGATATTGATGAATTATTAATAGCTGCTGAAGACTATATTAAAAGAATTAAAAAATTATTTGAACAAATACAAATAAGAAGAGATAAAGAAAGCATTGAAGATATGTATAAAAATGTTATGGGTGTAGTTGAAGATGCATTAAAAGTTAGTGAAGTAAAAGTTGATGCTAAATCTAATATTGTTAATTTATTTAAGAAAAATTTAGTTGAAGAAAAGAAAATATTCCCTGAAAATTATTTAGAAGTTTTAAAAACAGTTATTGATACAAAAAACAGTGCTAAAACTAAAACTTTAAGCTGGCCTGAATTAGAAAAAATAAGAAGAGAGGCAAGGGGTTTTATTAAAAGCCTAGTTGAATATATACAAAGAAAAAAAGGCTATGAATTAGACAGGGCTAAAATTAGATTTAGATATGGAGATAAATTCGGAGAAGCTATTTTATTAGAGAAAGTTGCATTTATTATTAATGATATAGACAGCCAAGAAAAAGAAATAACTAAAGCTGTAGTTAAAGATGATGGTAGTTTAATTGGTTTAGAGAAAAGCAGTTTAGAAGAATTTGAAAAAGAAATTATGAAAATTGAAATGCCAAAAAAAGTTTTTATAAAAGAAAAAATATTTGAAAGCTTAAGAAACTTATTTGGAAAAGATGTAGAAGTTCTTCTTAATTATTAATTTTTATAACCAATCTAAATTAGAATTATTAACCTATAAATAGATTATTTTAAATTGTTTCGGTTTTCTGTAATTTATTATGAAAATAGGATTAATAACTAATGGTCATGCTGAAGGAACTTTTAGTGGTAGAGTAAATACTAGGGAAATTGAAAAATTAATAATTTTTAATGGTGGTATTTCTAGGCATTCTAGAGATTATTCTGGTCATTTAGATGAGATTGTTTCTGAATTTTACAGTTCTTCTGTGGGTGTTGTTGTTAGTAATGGTGGAGATGGTACTTTTCAAAAAGTTATTACTTCTTATATTAGAAATAATAGAGGAAGAACTTTACCTAAATTTGTTATTCTAAGATCTGGCTCTATGAATATACTAGCAGATGCTTTTGATTGTAGTAAATATCCTAAGAAAGCAATTGTAAATCTCACTCAATCTAAAGTCCAAGGTTTTGATTTAGGAATTCTTAAAGTTAGTTCTAAAGATGAAGTTAATTATGGAACTTTATTTGCTTCTGGGGCTATTTATAATTTTGTTAAAGAACAGGATAACCCTCATGGTGGAAGAAAAACTAGAACAAAAGCAGGCTTGTTTATTGTTAAAAGTTTACTTAGTAATTCTTTTGCTGAAAGTTTATTGGAACCAACTATTTCTGAATTATATGTTGATGGAGAATATAGGGGTAAAGAACATACTTCAATTTTAGCTTCTACATATAAAATTAATATTTTAAAAATTAAACCATTTCATTGGATGCCTGAATTATGTAAAGGTTTTTATCAAGGAGATAATAATTTTAGAGCTAAAGAATATTTTAGTAATTTTTTAAACTTTACTTTAGGAAATAGGGTTGAAACTTGTAATTATAAAATTGGAACTAATCATATTTATATGAGATCTGATAAAGAGTTTGGTTATACCTTGGATGGTGAATTATTTACTTCTAAAGAAATTAATGTAGAAGAGGGAACTAAAATTGAACTTTTAAGATGTTAGATAATAATATAAATTATTAAATTATTTTTTTATTATGAAAAAATATATTAAGATTACTTTGTATAAAACTCAAACTTGTGTTTATTGTCATATGGCTGAGGATTTTTTAAATTCTAATAAGATAAAATTTAAATCAATAGATCTTACTTCTGATGCAAAAGCTGCTCAAGAAATGATTAAAAAATCTGGACAGATGGGTGTTCCAGTAATTGATATTGATGGTAAAATTATAATTGGTTTTGATAAAAATGCTTTGAAGAAAGCTTTAGACCTGAAATAATTCACTAATTTTATATATTAATGATTTTTTAGTTTATTTATGAAAGAATATGATTGTGTTATTGTTGGAGCTGGACCTGCAGGAATTACTGCTGCTATTTATTTAGGAAGAGCTCAATTAAGTTGTTTAGTTATAGGGAAGTATAAATTGGGTAATTTGTATAAAGCACATATTGTTGCTAATTATCCTGGATTTTCTAAAGATGTAACTGGTCCTTTTTTAGTAGAAGAAATGATAAAACAAGCTCAAAGATTTGGAGCTGAATTTTTAGAAGAAGAAGTACTAAGTGCTGATAAAAAAAGTGAAAAAAATTTTCTAGTTAAAACAGATACAAAAAAAGAATTTAAATCTAAAACTTTAATTCTTACACCTGGCAAAGCATATAGAATGAGTAATATAAAA
>JAHFKB010000049.1 GCA_023245565.1 archaeon | reverse complement strand
CTTTAACTATTAAACTAGGAGTTACATACCAATTTTGCCATAATTCTTTACTACCTATTCTTGCTTTAGCAAGTTCTGGTATAAATAATGGTTGATAACCTTCACTTGCTGCTTGTTCAAAAACATCAGCAATTCCAGTTTCTGAAAATGAAAAGAATTGTTTAACTGGCTCTTTTGGAACATTTTTAATATAAACACCTTCTGGTGCACTCTTTAAAGCATCTCTTACAACTTGAATTGTTTTATCTTGCATTTTTGTTTTTACCTCATATTAATATTAATATGAAAGAACTGGATATTTATAAAGCTTTCTATTTATTACTACTTATTAGTAACATCTAATCAACAGTAAATAATTCAGAATCATGATCTACGTCAAATAAACCAATTCTTGCACCAGCATCTAACCAAGCATGTGCATAACTTAAAGCAGCTAAAGCATTAACATAATCTTTCTTATCTCTAAAATAACCAGCATCAGAATAATATCTTTTAGCCATATCTAAAAAATCTTCAGCAGCTTTTTTACAATCAATTTTAACTTTAGTATTTATTTTTATTTTCTTTAATGCTCTACCAGTAACATCAAAATATCTATCAAGTTTAACATCTGTAACTTCTTTCACAAATTTAGTAAAACAATAAACAATAAAAATTTTACCAAACAAAAAATTATATAAATATGTGTACACATACATATAGTATGGCTACTAAAACAATATCAATTATGGAGGATGTATATGAAAGAATTAAAGCAATGAAATCATCTAAAGAAAGTTTTTCTGACACACTTAGAAGACTAACAAGTAAAGGAAATATTTTAGAATTTGCAGGCGCATGGAAAGACATAACAGAAGAAGAAGCAAAAAATATTGAAACTAAAATTTCTGAATTAAGAAAAGGAAATAGATTAAAAGAAATAATTTAAAATGCTTTTAGACACAACATTATTAATAGACTTTCTTAGAGGTAAAGAAGAAGCCATTAATATTATAAGAAAATCTCAATCTAACCCATTATTTACAACAGAAATTAATGTTTTCGAACTTATTACAGGAACTTATCTTTTAGAAAATAATATAAAAGAACACTTAGAAAAGGTAAATGCAATGCTATCAAAGTTAATTGTTCTTGAAGTAAATAGAAATTCAGCTATAGAAGCTGGAAAGATTGCTGCAACTCTTATTAAAGAAGGAAAGAAAATTGAAGAAACTGATTGCTTAATTGCTGGAACTGCTTTAGCAAATGGAATAAAAATAATTGCTACAAGAAATAAATCTCATTTTGAAAGAATAAATAATATAAAAGTTCTAACTTATTAGCCAAACATATTAAACAATCCAGGTTTATCTTTCTGTACGCTTTTCTGCTGGTTTCTAACAAATTCATTTTCAGATTGCATTTTCTCATGATCCATAATACTTTTATGCATTCTTTTTTTCCATTCTTCTACTTCATCTGGGCTAGATTTTCCAAATTCCATCTTAGGTTTATCTTTTCTAATACCTTTAGACTTTAATTCTTCTAATTTTTTTCTACCCATTAAATATCCTTTATCAGAACTAAAATCAATTTTATTTTTCTTGCCTTTCCTAAATGAAATTATTAAATAAATTATACCACAAATTAATACTATTAAAGCAATAAATAATAAACCTCTTCTAGTTGAGCTTGCAGTGTTTTTAACAACATTACCAGAAAGTTTATTTGAACTATTACCATTTCCACTTCCAAAAAGACTGCTAAAGAAAGACTTAGATTCTGGTATATTAATTTTACCTAAATATTTATTTAAAGAAGGTAAACTTAAATTATAATCACCAGGTGAAAATAATTTATCTAATTTAATTTCATCAAAATCTCCAACTTTTAATTTCACATCTTGATTTTTAATTAAATCATTACCTTGTATGTCTAATAAACTATTATAAGGAACATTACCAATATTTTGTACAACTAGATTTTTATCTTTTAAACTAACATTTAATTTTTTAAATTCTTTAACATTAAATGTAGATTGAGATTTCAAATTAAATCCTTCAACAACTAATTTCCATGTTCCAGGAGGAGCAGACATAGGCAATAAAAAACTATCATTTCTTCCAGTTCTTACAATTTTAGAATCTACTGCTTTATTTTTAACATCAAATAAACCAACATTAATATTTTCTTGCATTTGATCTCCAGCTTGATCTAATAAAGTAAGTAAAAAGAAAACCTTCTGTTCTGGATCAAAATTATTAGATTGCAAATTAATATTTAAATTAGTAGGAACAGCTAAAGTAGTATACTCAACAACATTACCACCATAATTTCCTTCATCATCACTAGCAACAATATTTATCTGATGAACTCCAGTTTTAATAGTCTTAGGAATAATATAACTAACAGTAAAAATATCTTTATTAGTAGCTAAACCAATTTTCTTTAATTCATTTCCAAAATCAAATTCTAAATGTAAGTTATTTAATTCTTTATTAAAACTACTTCCAACTAAACCAGTTAAAGTTAAAGTGTCTCCAGGACTATAAATATTTTTATCTAAAGTTGGATTTAAATTTAATGAACCACTTATACTTAAAGTAAATAAACTAAGTAAAGATTTAGAATTACCTAAATTATCTTTAACCAAAATATCAATATTATAAATGCCAGGAGGAACTTTATTCAAAGTTTTACTATAATCAACTACTCCATTTTTAATTTCAACAGTGTCTATAAATAAAGTTCTACTTCCAATTTTAAAAGTAATAACAATAGTACCATCAACTAGTGAGCTATCTTGTTTAGTAACTGTGCCTTTAATTCCTAATTTATCTCCAAGTTGAAAATCTTTTTTACTTATTTCAAAACCAGTTTTAAGTTGATCAGTTAATTTAAAACCACTAAAAGTTTTAGATTCTAAATTTTTGCCATTAAAATCAACTAGGTTAGTTATAAAACTACAATCACCTAATAAATTTGTAGGTAAAGTAATCAAATTTGAAAAAGTTGAAACTTCTCCTTCTTTTAAATTTAATAAGACAGCACCAACTTGAACTGTACCTGAAGTACATTTTAATATCAAATCTAAATTAGCTCTGAGATCTTTACTATAAGAAACTTCACCATTTAATAAAATTTTATCACCTAAATTATATAAATCTGAAGAAAAAGGTTCTATATTCATATCAGCACTAACTAATTGAACACAAAGTAAAGACAGTAATAAAACCAAGAATAATTTAGTCACCTTCATAACTATTATCTAAACAAATTTATTTATAAACTTTTGTATACTATTATAAAAATAAAGAAAAACTTATATAGAATAAGTATTTACAAATAGCATGGTAAATAAATCAATATCTAAAATATTAAAATTTTCTATAGCTACCACTACGAATTATTAACCCCATTGTTAATATTTTTAATTAAAATGAAAATAAACAAACTAAAATTTAAAAGAGAAAACTTTTTAATAAATACAAGTAGGTTAGTTTTAAATATATATAAAAACTAAAAAACATAATGGAAAAAAACTTAGATAATACAAGACATTCATGCGCACATTTACTAGCTGCTGCAGTATTACAATTATGGCCAAATGCAAAAAACTCAATTGGTCCATCAATAGAAGATGGATTCTATCAAGACTTTGATTTAGGTGATGTAAAAATATCTGAACAAGATTTAGAAAAAATTGAAAAGAAGATGAATGATATACTAAAAACTTGGGGACCATTCAAAACAAAAGAAGTAACATTAGCTCAAGCAAAAAAAGATTTTGCTCATAATAAATACAAATTAGAACTTATTGATGAGTTTGCAAAAGAAGGAAAAACTTTAACTGAAAATAATCCAGGAAATTTCTTAGACTTATGTAAAGGAGGACATTCAGAAAATCCAAGTAAAGAATTAAAACATTTCAAATTATTAAAAATA
>JAHFKB010000021.1 GCA_023245565.1 archaeon | reverse complement strand
AATGTCAATAATTATAATATTGAATATTAATAATAAATCAATAAGGTTAACATCTAAACAATGGAAACATATAGTCTATAGACATCCAGAAATATGCAATAAAATTAATGAAATAGAATCAACACTAAAATTTCCAGATTATATAAAAAAAGAAGAAAATATACAAAAATACTATAAATATTTAAAGGAGGAAGCTAAATATATGATGATAGCAGTCAAAATATTAAATGGAGATGGATTTGTAATAACTGCTTATACTACAAGAAAAATACAAAGATGAAAAAAGAAAAAATAACAATAGATTATGATCAAGAAGCTGATGTTTTATATTTATCATTTGGAGAACCTAAAAAAGCAATTACAGAAGAATTAGGAGATATAGGTGTAAGAATAGACGAAAGGAATAATGAAGTTATAGGTTTGACTGTAATAAATTTCTTAAAAAATTTCAAAAATAATCACGAACCAATTGAAATACAAATATAAACTTTTCAATTAATCTGCAAGATTTTCAAACTAAAAACACTAAGTTTTTTAATAAACAAAATAATAAAAATATATGAAATATTCAATAATTATTCTAATATTATTAATAATGCCTTCAGCTTATGCTTGGAACTGGAATACTCATCAACATATAATGGAATATGTTTACTTAAACCTTCCACCAGAAAAAAAATTAGAATTAAATCTAACAAAATTACTAGATGGAGCAATAATACCAGATAGAGATTTTAAAGATCATAGAAACCACCACTATCCAGATTCTTTAGAAAAAGCACAAAACTGGTTAAATAATGATACAGATCTAAGTTTAAGTATAGGCATAGCTTCTCATTATATTACAGATTCATTTGTAGCTCCCCACAATGTGATGGGAGAAAGTGGAGCAATGCATAGTAAATTTGAAAACCAAGTAAGTAATTATTATCCAAAAGTTGAATGTAAAGATTATAATTATACTTTAGAAGACCTAAAAATAGGAACAGAAAATGCAAAAGATTGGGACCTTTGGTTAAAAACAAAAGACAAAACAATTCCAGAAAGAGAAGTTGATCAAGCAACTAAATTTTTATTTTCTATAGTATTAAAAAAATTAAATGTAGACTGCACTGGAAAAACAGTTGTAACAGAAACCCCCTATATTAATACAAATAAAATTATTTTAATATCATTAACAATAGTTATAGGTCTAATTTCTTTATTTATTAAAAAAAGATCTAAATTTCTTTAATAATTAATTGGCCTTGCATTTTTTGTTCAACTAATAAAAAAGCTTTTTTATTTACTTTACCATTAGTTAATAAAACAACAGGCATTTTTCTTAATTGTCCTTCACTAAATGCTATAGAAACATCAGCCTCATTAACTAAAGGTTTATTCTTAGCTTTAACTAAATATTTAAGTTTACCAAAACCACTATTTAAATTAACTAAAAAATCTAATTCTTTATCTTTCTTAATAACTTCTTCTTTTAAAACTTCAACACCTTGTTTTTTCATAAACTCCATTATTTTATTATAGAATACTCCTTCAGCTTTAGCCTCTTTTTTAATTTCTTTTTTCTTAACTTCAAGATTTTCTTTTTGTTTAACTTCTTGTAAAATTTGTTCTCTTATTTCTTGGCTTATTTGCTTTTTCATATCATCATTTATTAATTGAGTTTGAACTTCTTTTCTTTCTGCATCATTACTAACAATATTTTCTTCTACATCTTGATTCAATATTTCTTTAGGATCAAATATTTCAACACTTTCTTCTTCTTGTCTAAATAAATTACCCATAATATTACCAATTATGATTTTAGCTTCTTCATCACTAACTAAATGATGTTTCCAAAAGAATTCATTATTATTGTCTATAGTTACATTTAATCTAATAGAAAAATCTGTCAAACTTTTAACAGCAACTCTCTGCCAAGGCTCCATCTCAACTTCTCTTAAAACTTTTTTATCTTTTAATAAATTATAAGCTTCTTTTTCTTTTCCATGTAATGAAACAGATAATTTTACATCCATTTGTTCTTCTTGTCCAGGCAAGTAATACAAAGGACTTCCACCTATTGCAGCATGAGTTATCTTCAATATCTTTCTAGCTACTAATTCAGAAAGTATTGCAGAAGCAAACAAAGTATTTGTATTAACATGTTTAGCAATTTGTATTGGTAAAACAGGCCCATTATATTTAATATAATTTAATACATCCTCTCTTTGATCTGCCATTGAAATATATAATATAAAATCTTATTTAAACGTTTTGTAGTATTTAAAGTATATTTTTAATGATAATTATAAATAATATTATTCAAGGCCTCATCCATCTAATTTCATAAAACGTACAAGAATTTTCTGCATCAACTATTGCAACCAATAATCTCTTCCTAGTTGAATGAGCTACTCTATTTTTTGCTGCAAAAGAATACCAAGTTTCTACTTGAGTTTCATAAACAGGATAAACAATCCATCTTGCATGATCTTCTCCAGGCTTAACACCCCTATCATAAACTCTAAAATCAGCTCCAAATTTTAAAGCAGTCTTAACAATATAACCTCTTTTTCTTAAATCTTTAAAAACAACATACCTTACCCAAAAATTAGGTTCTAATTTCCTTGCTTTTTTAAGAAAATCTTCTTTCTTAATTTCTTTATCTTTACTATCAAGAATTTTAAATTTACCTCTTTCCATTAAATAAAAAGCTTCAATTAAAGAATACTGGAATTTCTTATCATCTGTAGGTTCACCATATCTAGTTTTATCATAAAGTTCTCTTGTTAAGTCATTACTTTCGGCAGTAACAATCTCTCCAGATAAAATAGTATCAACAACTTCTTTACCTTTAGGAAGATCATCAACTACTTCTCCTAATTTCTCTTCATTTAAATCATTAATTTCATGATTCTCTTGTTGTTTTTTACCCATAAGATTAAGTTATACACTTAATTTAAAAAGGTTTTTATAGCTATATACTGAAGAATATAATATGAAATTAGTATTTTTAGGAACAGGATCAATGCAGCCAACTAAGGAAAGAAATCTTTCTAGTACTTACTTTAATTATGAAGCAGAGCATATTTTATTTGATTGTGGTGAAGGAACTCAAAGACAAATGAAAATATCTGGTTTAAAACCTACAAAATTAACAAGAATAATAATTAGTCATTTTCACGCAGATCATGTAATTGGTTTAGGTGGAATATTAAGAAACTTAGAAGCAAATGATTACAAAGAAACTTTAATGATCTATGGTCCAAAAGGCATAGAAAAATTCTTTAACAATATTATGAATTCAGCATATTATGGAAATGGAGTAAAAGTTAAATTAATAGAAATTAAATCAGGAATAATTATTAATGAAAAAAAATTCAAAATTCAGGCAATACAATTAGATCATTCAGTTCAATCTTTTGGATTTGCATTTATTGAAAATGATAAAAGAAAAATAAATATAGAATATTTAAAAAAATTTGAATTAACTCAGCATCCAATTTTAGGAGATTTACAAAGAGGTAAAGATATAGTTTGGAATAAGAAAAAAATAACAGCTAAAAAAGCAACTTACTTAGTTAAAGGTAAAAAAATAAGTTTTATCTGGGATACAGGTTATTGTGAAAATGCAGTAAAATTAGCTAAAGATTCAGACCTATTAGTATCAGAAAGTACATTTTCTATACAAGAAAAAGAAAAAGCAAAACAATACAAACATCTAACATCAGAAGATGCAGCAAAAATAGCTAAGAAATCCAAATCTAAAAAATTAATTTTAACACATTTTAGCCAAAGATATAAAGAAACTACAGAATTAAAAAAAGAAGCACAAAAAATATTCAAAGAAGTAGAATGTGCAGAAGATTTTATGGAAGTTAATATTTAAAATGAAAGAAATAGAACTTAAAATATTAAATATTAATAAAAATAACATTATTAAAAAACTTTTAAAATTAGGTGCTAAAAAATTCCCTCAAAATTTAGTTATAGAAAGACATTTTGATTTTGAAGATCAGAGAATAAAAAATAATAAACAACTTTTTAGATTAAGAAAATTAGGAAATAAAGTTGAATTAGCATTTAAAGATAAAAAAATAAAAGAAGGAAATTTTAGAGTTCACGAAGAGATTGAAACTACAATCCAAAATTTTGATAATATGGAAGAGATAATTAAAAGACTTGGATTAAAATGTATCAAACATAGAGAGAAAAAGAGAACTCATTTTATCCTAAATAAAGTAAAAATTGAGATAGATAAATTTCCTAATATTCCAACATATATAGAAATAGAAGGTTCAAAAAAAGAAATTGAAAAAACAATTAAGTTATTAGGTTTTAGATTAGACCAAACAACAACAATGACTGCAACAGAAGTATTAAAATATTATGGTGTTAATGAGAACTACCAAAAATTCTAATAATTTTCAAATATAAATAACAAAGACAATAAATTCACAGTAATATCTACTAATGTTCTAAAAATTATATATAAAACTGAAACTAATATCATAGTCCCAAATAAATTAATTCCATCCCAAATAACAGGAATTAAACTAACAAAACCAGAAATAATTAAACTTATAAAAAAAACAATTAAACCAACAATTAAACCATGCACTTTATTATTATTAAAATAATTAACAGTTTCTTTTATAACTGTAAAAGGGTTTTTAATATCTTTTAAAAATAAAGTAGAATAAGCAAATAATAAATAAAACCTTGTTAAAATAACTACAAAAATTTCCATTAATATCATAATTAAAATTAAAGGTTTATAGAGTAGACCTATTCCAATTAAAACTAAAGCAGGCACTAAATATATTAAAAAAATACAAAGTTTTAACCATAAGACAGGAAAGACATAAATTTTAGAATTCTTCCAAACTTTAAAAAATTTAATTTTTTCATTCTTTAGTATAGATTTAATCATAGTATATCTTAAAGTTATAATACTTAAACCAAAGAATACATTAATAATTATTAATACTGCAAAACTACTTATCAATCTTATAAGAAGAGAATTTGAAGTAGTAATCTCTTTTATTTTTGAATTAAATAAATTTAACTGTCCTCCAAATATGCTTGTCAAACCATTAAAATGAAAGAATAAAAAAGTTAAAATAAATGCAAAAGCAAAAAAAGCTAAATCTGGCAAATATAATATCAAATTATTTTTTAAAGATTTGAAAGAATAAAAACTACAACCAATATAACCTCTTTTCATAGAAAATTTCAATTAAACATGTTTATAAATATTATTATATATAAATTATTTATGATAAATCCTATTCTATTGGATATTGGTCCAATACATATAAGATATTACGGTTTATTATATGCATTAGCTTTTCTCATAGGTTATTTTATACTAATAAAATTATCTCCTAAATTTAATATTAAAAAAAATGACATAGAAGATTATGTTCCTTATATTATAATAGGAGACTTAATTGGAGGAAGATTATTTGAAATTCTATTTTACAGTCCTAGTTATTATTTTGCTAATCCACTAAAAATGTTTGCAATTTGGGAGGGAGGAATTTCCTCTCATGGTGCAATAATTTCAATGATATTAATTACAATTTGGTTTTGTAGAAAAAGAAAAATATCATTTTACAATTTTTCAGACTTAGTATCTATCCCAGTAATGTTTGGAGCAGCCTTAATAAGAATTGGTAATTTTATTAATTCAGAATTAGTTGGAAAAGTAACAAGTTTACCTTGGGCAGTTCAATTTCCAGGATATGAAGGTTTAAGACATCCAGTTCAGCTCTACCAAGCAGGGTATCATCTAATTATATTTGGAATTTTATTACTAATGTTAAAATTAAAAAACAAAGAAAAAGGAACAATATTTTGGTCAATGTTATTTTTAGATTCATTATTTAGATTTATCACTGAATTTTATAAAGACCTGCCTTTAAATTATGGGTTTAATTATTTAGGATTTAACTTAGCTCAATATGCCAGTATAATTATAATATTAATTTCAATAATTCCATTATATAATAGAATAAAGATTTATTTTAAAAATAATAAATCATTCGAAAAAATCAACTAATCCATTACCATTATCATATAAAGATATTTTATATTTTCCACGTGCTAATTTATCTAAATATTTAAAATAATCTTGATTAGCTTTTTCTCTTGCTGCTTCTTTATCTAATACTTCTTCTTTAGGAACATCCATCAACATTAATTCTAAATTAATTTCACCGCTTTGATAAGGATATTTTTCAATAACTATTTTTCTATCAAATAAACTCTCTTTTGGGTCTGATAAAGATAAACCAATTAAAAAATAATTTTCTAAATCATCTAAAAATAGACCAACATTAGAATAATTAATAATATGACGTACAATTCTTCCTTCTCCTAAAAATAAATTTGAAGTAATAATTGATCCATTTACATATTTTTTTCCAGGCATCAATTAAAATTCTTAAATCAATTTAAAAGTATTATTATATAAAAATATAGCTATCAAACACTTATATATACTTTATTAACATCTTTAATTTTACCAATTCTATTTATTACTTCATTTAATTTATTCAAATTTCCAACATTTGCCATAAAGCTGCATTCAATACCACCGCCAGCACTTTTACCTTTAGTATCTTCAATTTTAAGATCAAATTTATTAATACTATTTATAATTTCCTTAAATAATCCACTTCTATCTTTTGCATTTATAATAATTTTAACTGGTTTTTTAAAATTCTCTAACCAATTAATTTTAATCTTCTTTTTACCAACTTTATTAACCTCTTCACAATCAAATTTATGAACCATAACCCTAACATTACTTGTTTTTAATCCAATAACTTTATCTCCAGGCATTGGTTTGCAACAAAATGCAAGCTTAACTTTTAATTTTTTATCACCATCAATAATTAATAAGCTTTCACCAATATCTTTTTTTACGTTTTCTTGAATAGAATAAGTTCTAGTTACAACTTTTCCCCTATCAATTAAATATTGTCTGATCTTACTTTTAGCTTTTCCAGTTTTAATAATCTTTAACCATTCTCTATTTGGTTTTTGAGATTTAGATTCTAAAACCTCAAGAACATCCCCATTATTAATTATATCTTTTAAAGAAAAAAATTTTCCATTAATATTAGCACCTATACAATGATGTCCTAAGTCTGTATGAATAGAATATGCAAAATCTAAAACAGTTGCACCTTTAGGAAGTTCAACAACCTTTCCCTTAGGTGTAAATGCAAAAACTTCATCTCCAAAAAAGTCAATATTAAACCCTTGATTTGATTCATTAACAACCTGTTTTAACCAATTTAATTTTTTATCAAAACCTGCTTCATGTGTTATTTTTTTATAACTAAAATGAGAAGCAATTCCTTCTTCAGCTAGATCATGCATCTCTAAAGTTCTTATTTGTACTTCAAATATTCTTCCTTCATCATCAACTACAGAAGTATGTAAAGATTGATAACCATTAGGTTTAGGCATTGCAATATAATCTTTAAATCTATTTGGAATGGGTCTAAAATTTGAATGAATAATTCTTAAAGTTTTATAACATTCATCTAAAGAATTAACAATAATTCTAAAAGCAATAATATCATTTAAGTTTTCAGAATTATAAGATTTTTCAATTATTTTTTTATAAATACTATAAACATGTTTAATTCTCATTTCTATCTCAGCTTTAATATCTTCTTTTCGTATTTCAGTTTCAATTATTTTTTTAATTTTAAAAATAGATCTTTCTCCGTCTTTTCTTATTTTATTTACTTTATTAGAAATTGCAGAATAAGTTTTTTCATCTACAGCTTTGAAAGCCAGATCTTCAATCTCTGCTTTTATTTTACCCATCCCTAATCTATAAGCTAAAGGTGCATAAATTTCAAGAGCTTCTTTTCCAATTCTTTTCTTTTCAATTTCAGATAAAAAACTTAAATCTCTCAAATTAACTAATTTATCACAAATTTTAATAAACAAAGCTCTTAGATCTCTTGAGGCAGCTAATAAAACTTTTCTTAAATTTTCACTTTCTGCACCTTTCTTAATAATATTTTTTTTAATCTCACTCATTCTTTCAATATTTTCAAGAATTTCAAATATCTCAATACCAAATAACTTTTTTATTTCTTTAGAGTCAGCCCCCTTATTTAATATTCCATGCATTAATGCTGCAGCTATAGCTTTATCATCTAATTTAAAATCTGCAACTTGATAAGCTACATCCAAATAATGATTAATCCAAGGTTCACCAGAAGCCCTTAATTTATCATTTAATATATTAGAAGAAAAATAATAAGCACTTTCTATTAAATCAATATTTGTATCTTTATTATACCTTATTATTTTTTTGACTAAGTCTTTAAAATCCATACTTAAAAAAATCTAAAAAGCTTTAAAAATATTGCCTTCCTTATAGATTTATGAGATATGCAAGACAAGAAATTTTAAAGGAAATTGGAAGTAATAAGCAGGAAAAATTACTAAATTCAAATGTAACAATAGTTGGTATTGGTGCTTTAGGAACAAATGCTTTAGATTTATTAGCAAGAGCAGGAGTTGGTAGAATAAAAATTATTGATAGAGACATAGTTGAAATAAATAATTTACAAAGGCAAACACTTTTTAATGAAGAAGACCTAGGAAAACCAAAAGTTAATGCAGCAAAAGAA
This sequence comes from archaeon, assembly GCA_023245565.1. Lineage (GTDB taxonomy): Archaea > Nanobdellota > Nanobdellia > SCGC-AAA011-G17 > GW2011-AR18 > JACPCE01. The sequence goes on along the minus strand of JAHFKB010000021.1, from coordinate 8,543 downwards.
AAAATTTCTCAAATAAATTCTGAAATAGATATAGAAGCTCATTTAATAGACTTAGATCATGATAATATTGATTTACTTAAATCTGATTTAATATTAGATTGTACAGACAATATTTACACTAGATTTCTAATAAATGAATATTCAAGAAAAAATAATATTCCATGGATTTATGCTTCAGTTATAGGAACAAAAGGAATGACTTTTAATATAACTAAAGATACTCCTTGTTTTTCATGTATTTTCAAAGAACCAACAGAAACTTTAGACACATGCGATACTACTGGAGTAATTAACACAATACCTTCTGCAATTGCAGCCATCCAAGTAACTCAAGCATTAAAAATTTTAACAAATCAAGAATATAGCAAAGAATTAATTCATTATAATTTATGGAATTCTGAAATAAATAAAATTAAAATTAAAAAATCAAATAATTGTAAAGTATGTAATGGTATTTATGAATATTTAGATGGAAAAAAATCTAAAAATGAGATTAAAATATGTGGATCTTGTAATTTTCAGATAAAAATAGAAAATATAAATATGGATTCATTATTTGAAAAATTAAGCAAATTAAATAGTATAAAAACAACAGATGATTGTTTAATATTAAATGATGTAATATTTTTTAAAAGTGGAAGAGCTTTAGTAAGAGCAAAAACAAAATCTAAGGCAAGAGTAATTTTATCAAAATACATAGGTTAAAATGATAATAGAAAAATTAGATAGAGATACACCAAGAGAATATGTAGAATTATTACCTTCTTTTTATAGAGTAGAAATTCAAGGTTTACATGAACATTATACAACAGAAGAAATGCAAGAAATATTAAGAGCAAGAGATTTAGATTATTTCAGAAGACTTGCAGCAAATAGAGAACCAAGAAGAAGTGTTTTATTAGCAATTGGTGTTTATTCTAATTTAGAAGGAGTATTAGAAGCAAGCAGATACACAGATTCAAATTTACAAATAGGAGATGTCTTGTGGGTATTAGCAAAATCAAAAGGTCATGGTATTGGTACTAGACTTTTACAAGAATATATATCAAGAGCAAGATCAGAAGATTGTGATATTGTTGGTTTGACTGTAAAAGGAACAAATACGAAAGCAATTGAACTTTATCAAAGATTAGGATTTAATCATGCAAAAGATTTAGATAAAGATAGAAAAGTTTACGGATTAAGACTAAAATAAAATGTTTACAATAAGAAGATGCACAACAAAAGGAGCTTTTGAAGCAGTTCCAGAAGGAAATAAAAATCTAAACTTAGAAAAAGTTAAATCTAAATATGAAACAATAGCAGACCTTCCAATTTTAGTAATTATAAAATACAATAATAAACAAATTACTTGTTATAAAAATGGTAAATTAATTTTAAGAGATTGTTCTAAAGAAGAATCAGAAGAAATTGCTAAGAAAATCTACGAGGATTTAAAATGAAAGCATTATTATTAATTTCAGGTGGATTTGATAGTCCAGTTGCAGGTTACTTAATGCAGCAAAAAGGAGTAGAAGTTATAGCAATCCATTTTTCATATGAACCATTCACAGACAACAATCCAGAAATTAAATCAATACAAGCAGCAGAAAAATTAGGTTTTAAAAAATTTATAACAGTAAATATTGGAAAAGAAATCCAAGAGATTTCAACTAAATGTAACCATAGATTTTATTTTATATTAACAAAAAGATTAATGTTAAAAAAATCAGAAGAGATTGCTAAAAAAGAAAATTGTGATTTTTTAATAACAGGAGAAAATTTAGGACAAGTAAGCTCACAAACTTTATCTAATCTACAATCAATTACTGATGCAGTAAAAATGCAAGTATTAAGACCATTATTAACTTATGATAAAGAAGAAATTCTAAAAATAGCTAGACAAATAGACACTTATGAAATTTCTAAAGGTCCAGAAGTTTGTGATTGTTTAGGTCCAAAATATCCAATTACAAAATCTAATCTAGAAGAGATTAGAGCAGAAGAACTAAAGCTTTTAAATAATTAATCACTTTATTCTTTTATTTCTTCGCAAGGTACACCACTAAACATATCAGCTGGTAATTTTAAATCTTCATCATTAACAATAGATTTAGTACAATTTAAATAAGAATTTTCATCACTGCCTAAAATTTCAACAACTCTATTTGATTCATCTATCCCAGCATCATTCTCATTTTTACATTGTTTGTTACAAATTGCACCATCACTTCCTTCTTGTTTTGAATAAGCATAAAGACACACATTATTAGACTCATTTCTAAGTATAGTTATATCAATACTTCCATCAGTATAAATAAAGATGTCCTTAAAATTTTTCAAATCTTTAACAAGTATTGTTCCATTACCAAGATCTCCATCTTTATACAAACATTTCATACTAGAATTAACTAAAGGAATTTCAGAATCACTTGAAGAAATTAATTCATTATCTTCACTTTCTTTTATCTTACTACACCCAATAACTAATAAAATTAAAAATAAAATAAGAAAAATTTTAAAATTCATTGATTAGTAAAACCAGCCACCATTTGTGAATAATCTTTCACAGGCATTCCACTAGGAGTATTAAAATCAATACTTCCAATGTAAGGACTACAATCAACTTTTTGGTCATCTTTTATAGACTCAGAGTTAGATCCTTGATTTTCTCCCATTTTCTTAAAAGAGTCAAGTTGTTCTTTAGTCATACAAGTTTTCAAAACTTCTGTAGATTTATCACTCCATACAAAAGTGCAAAAACTAGTATCTGGTTGAACTTTAGTTATGACAAAAGCTTTATCTTGAGAAGTAACCATCTCCATTCTATAATTTCCTTTTTCAACATATACTGTTGCTTGTCCTTGATCTTTAACAGTTGTAGTACACTTAAATTTACCACCCAATTTCAAAATATTACTCCAGCTATCTGATACAGAATTACCTTGAACCTCTTTTACATTAGTATTTACTTGATTTTGACTAGAATCTGAACCTTGTTGTTCATTATCAGTTGTTCCTTGTTTAGTACAAGCTATAAGAACTAAAACAGCTAAAACCATAAGAATTATACTTAATTTTTTCATTTAATTTTACCCCCAATACTTTTATAAGTTTTTAGAGATTTTATTCTTTATAAAATTAACCAAAAATGAAAGTATATCTAGAAAAAACAAATGAGTATAAAGAAATTGAAGCTTCTACAGTTAAAGAATTATTAACAAAATTAAAAGTTAACCCAAGTACAATAATTGTAACAAAGAATAATGAATTAGTTACAGAAGATGAAAAAATATCTAGTAAAGATGAAATTAAACTTTTATCTGTGATTTCTGGTGGTTAAAATTCATAAGTTTTAAGTCTTTTTTCAATAAACTCACAAGCATTATTAATTGCTTTTTTTACATAAGATTTAGAAGGTTTAAATTTTCTAAAATAATAGTTAACCCATTTTACACAAGCACTACCATGTCCTTCAGAATTCTGATCTAATTCTATATGTTTTTTCATAAAAATTCTATATTTACAAAATTTCTTAGCCGAGTTTAAATTTTCTAAAGTGGTTTTATATCCTTCTGAAATTGTGTCTTCAGAAACAAGAGCAATTAAATAAGTAGTTAATGGATCTTTTGTAATTTCTTCTAAATATCTTGTATAATTAATCATAGATTTATTCCAAAGGACTGAATTATTAATTGCAAAATCAAAACCCAATCTCTCTTCCATTCTAGTAAATTTATCTAAAGAAGAAACTTTTCTAACTTTCCTATAAGCTTCAACAATATCTAAATAATGAGAATGGGCCTTATCACTTCCAAATATATTATTTGTAAAAAGTTCTCCTTGAAATACATTAGAATTGGTTTTTAATATTTCTCCTAGTTTATCATCTGCAGGAGGCAAATCACGTAAATTATAAAAAATATGAGAAGCATAACTGGGTAAAGTAAACTTACCAAATAAATAAGTATGGCAAAGGGTTATCTCTAAAAGTCTTTCAGCAATTTCTACATCTTTAGATTTATAGAATATCTCTGCTTTAGCCCATTTATTCATTAAATGTTCTAGTTTGGATATTTCTCTAAAACTAAGCAATTTTTTATTTATTCCAATTTTTCTTAACTTACTTTTCATAGTTACTTTTAAGTAGTATCCATTAATATAATAAGGGATACCACCACAGGTACTACTAAAAACATTTTTAAATAAGCAAGCAGTATCAAAAATAATGGATATATCAACTCTAAAAGAAGCAGGATTAACTGATGGAGAAATTAAAGTTTATTTAGCTCTTTTACAACTAGGAATTTCTTCTATAGGGCCAATTCTAGAAAAATCTCGAGTTACAAAATCTATAATCTATAGGATTTTAGATAGACTTATAGAAAAAGGACTTGCTTCATACATAATTAAAGAAAAAACAAAACATTTTCAAGCAGCACAACCAGAAAAGCTTCTAGACTACATTGAACAAAGAAAGAAAGAATTAGAAGAAAATAAGAAAAAAGTCCAAGAACTACTGCCAGAATTATTATTAAAACAAAAATTATCTAAAAAAAGTGAGGCAACAATCTATGAAGGGTTTAAAGGAATAATAACGGTTCATGATAAACGTTTTCAAAAATTAAAGAAGGGAGATGAATATTTTTTCTTTGGACTTCCAGCAAAGCAACCAGATTACTACCATGCTTATTGGCAAAAAGATCATCAAAAAAGAGAAAAATTAGGAATAAAATGTAGGTTATTGTACAATGAAAAAGTAGATGACTTAACATTAAAAAATAGAAATTTTTTCAAACTTTGTGATGCAAGAAGAATATCTATTGATTTGGATACGCCAGCTTGGATTTTAGGATATAAAGATACAATAGTAATAGGATTACCTCTAGCTGATAAACCATTAGCTTTTGAAATAATAAATCAAGAAGTAGTAGACTCTTTTAAAAATTATTTTGAATGGTTTTGGAAAAAGTCTAAAAGTTTGAAGTAGTAACCGATTCTAAAGATTTTTAAAACTTTATATTTTAACTTATTTATGGCTTGTAAAAATTGTCTAGAAAAACCAGTAATTAAACTTCAAAATAATAATGTTTCTTTATGTAAAAAATGTTTTATAGAATATTTTGAAAAAAAAGTTAAAAAAACAATTACAGACTACAAATTAATTAGAAAAAATGAAAATATAGTAGTGGCATGTTCTGGAGGAAAAGATTCAACAGTATTACTTTACTTAATTAAAAAAATAACTAGTAATAGAAGAGACATTAAAATAACTGCATTAGCAATAGATGAAGGAATTCATGGTTATAGGAATAAATCACTAGAATTTTTAAAAGATTTTTGTAATAAGCAAGAAGTAGAATTAAATATTTATTCATATAAAGAAGAATTTACTAAATCTCTAGATGAAATATTAAAAACTTACAAAGGAATTCCATGTTCTATTTGCGGTGTTCTAAGAAGATATTTATTAAATAAAAAATCTAAAGAATTAAAAGCAACTAAATTAGCTACAGGCCATAATCTAGATGATGAAGCCCAAACAATTACAATGAATTATTTTAAAAATAATGTTAAGATGTCTGCTAGATTGGGTCCAATAGCAGGAATAATAAGAGACAAAGGATTTATTCCAAGAATAAAACCACTTTATTTTTTAACAGAAAAAGAAGTAGCTTCTTATGCTTTCTTAAAAGGTTTCATGGATAAATTTAATGAATGTCCTAATTCACCATTATCTTATAGGGCCCAAATAAGAGACACATTAAATGAACTTGAAAATAAATATCCAGGCACTAAAAATGGAATAATAAGTTCTTTTATTGAAATACTACCCTTATTAAAAGAAAAATACAAAAATGATCATGAAGTAATAAAATCTTGTAAAATTTGTGATGAACCTTCTTCTCAAGATATATGTAAATCTTGTTATTATATTGAAACTGTGATTAAAGCTTAAAAACCCATGAATAATCCTACAATAGCTTTAAATATTAGAAATAACTAAGGATTTTAGAGGTGAAAAGGTCAATGATGCCTAACCAAGACGTAATAATTTCATGTACAAGATGCACAGTAAATGTTCCTATAGGACAAACTACTTATGAAAATAATAGTAAAAATCTAATATGTTTTAATTGTTATAATAAATTAGCAAGAGGAACTCAGCCAGATAAAATAGTTCAAACTGCAGAAGCTCCTGAAAGAGTAAGTTATAAATGTTTATCTTGCGGATCTAAATTCTCAAGATCTAGAGAATTTTCATTTGGCGGTCAATGTTTCCATTGCGGAAAAACAACTGTTCAAATGGAAGAAACAAGACAGATATTAACTAAAGATAGAAAAAGTTTATTAGATTATTAATTTTTATTTCTTTATGGATTATGATTCAATTTCTAAAAGTTACAATGAACTATATCAAGAAGAACAATTAAAAAAATTAGAAATAATTAAAAAACATATTAAAATAAAATTTACAGATAAATTATTAGATGTTGGTTGTGGCACAGGAATATCTACAAATTTTTTCAAATGTAATTCTATAGGCATTGATCCAAGTAAAAAACTAATAAAAAAAGGAAGTGAAAACTTAATTTATGGTAAAGCAGAAAAACTTAAATTTAAAGATAAATCTTTTGATATAACAATCTCAATAACAGCAATACATAATTTCAACAATTATAAAAAAGGATTAAGAGAAATAAAAAGAGTTACAAAAACTAAGGGAAAGATAATTATTACTTTATTGAAAAAATCAAATAAGTACAAAGAAATTAAAGATTTAATAATTAAAGAAATAAAACCAAAAATAATAGATAGTGAAAAAGATACAATATTCATAGGTAAAAATGATTAATAAATTAAAGAAAGATTTAAGAGAAAAAGTTACAAGACCAGAAAAAGCAAAAATAATGGCAGGCTTTTTTAAAACAGGCAAAGGTCAATATGGTGAAGGAGATATATTCTTAGGAGTTACAGTTCCAGACCAAAGAAAGATAGCTAAAAAATACAAAGATGTAAATTTGAAAGTTATAAAAGAATTATTATCCAGTAAGATTCATGAAGAAAGATTAACAGGATTATTAATTTTATTAGAGAAATATAAAAAAAATAAAAAAGAAATATTTGAATTTTATTCAAAAAATATAAAATATGTAAATAATTGGGACTTAGTAGATCTAACATCGCATAATATAATAGGAGACTACATATTAAATAAAAACAAAGACCTATTGTATAAATTAGCTAAATCTAAAAATTTATGGAAAAAAAGAATTGCAATTGTTTCAACCTACAAATTTATAAAAAATAATAAATTTCAAGATACAATAAAGATTTCAGAAATTTTAATAAATGATAAACATGATTTAATTCATAAAGCAACAGGATGGATGTTAAGAGAAGTAGGAAAAAGAAATTTAAAATTAATAGAGACATTCCTAAATAAACATCATAAGAAAATGCCAAGAACAATGTTAAGATACACAATAGAGAAATTTGAAAATAATAAAAAATTATTTTACATGAAAAAATAAATATATGGAAATTTATTTAACTCTAAAAAATTAATAAAAGCAAGAATTAAGCTAAATTACTCAAAAAGTAAAGATTTTAAACAATAATTAAATCTAAAAATAAATGAAATTCTTTCAAAATTTAGAACAAAGAATTCTTGGGGATGTTGAACCAATAAATCAGCCAATAATCACAGCTAAAATTGCTCAACCCACAATTGCTGCTTTAGCAACAACAATAACTTTGTCTGCTTTAGCTGCAGGAGTTACTAATTATGTTACAGATAATAAAATAATAAATACTCTTGTATCTCATGGAGTTGAAATTGTATCACAAACTTTAACTTTTACACTTTATTATATGGTTTTTAATAAAGAAAGATATACAATTAAAGAAAAATACAATGTTAAAGCTGCTGTTTATGATCTTTTGTTTAAAGTTTTACCTGCAGGCGGAATTTCTGGAATTTTAATAGATTTATTTATTAGAGACCCAGTTAATTATAGCGTAATGCAGTTTTTAAAAATACACCCAATTATTTCAACAGCAGTTACTCAAACATGTTTGGCTATTCCTCAATACTTTGCTAGAATGAGTTTACTTGTTGCTGGTTCTTCTTATGCAAATAAAACCACTTTGGCTAAATAATTAGTTTTTTATATTGTTCTTTATTTTATTATTTAAATGCCCGGGTGGCTTAACTTGGATTAGAGCAGCGCACTCCTAATGCGCAGGTTGGGGGTTCAAATCCCCTCTCGGGCGCTTAAGTTATGGTTCTAAGAAAGTTCACTTGAGTTTTTTCAGAACCATATGGTAATAGAAAAGCTTATAAGGTTTTAAGAAAATTCATATCTATGCAAAAAAATAAATCAAAAGAAGTAAAATTAAAAAGTATAGAGGTAGACAAACTAGAAAGAACTCTAGATAAATGTTTAACTTGGTTTTTTGCTTATCCAAAAACAAAAATTGGATTAAATGAATTATCAAAATATATTAAATCTTCTAAAACAGCAACAAAAAAAGTTGTAGAGGATTTAATAGAAGTTAAA
>JAHFKB010000020.1 GCA_023245565.1 archaeon | reverse complement strand
TGCACTGATTTTAAAAAACTAGGAATACATTTATATATTTTGTAGACCTACCGTTACTACAAGGGGCTTTGAGAAATAATAAAGTCCAGTGCATTAATTGCAAACTTGCACTGAGAATAAACAAAAGCTGACGAATTGAGTCATAAACAAGAAATAATATGTTTATGGCTTGATCGAAAAGTTAAACAGAATCGCGGCATATTGACGGCAAGTATAACCTGTCAAGATATATTTTCTTTATAAATTTTGGGTTTTAGCAAAAACTTAACTACAACATCTTCAACAATTCTTCAGTATTATATATCTTTACAAGATGTTGTTTTCTAATTTTTTTATCATTGCTCCATATTGGACAATTGAGCTTTAAAGCTAAAGTAAAATAAACAACATCATCAGGATCAGGACAGATTTCTTCAGCCTTTTCTAAGAAAGTAGTTAATTCCTCTAATGGAATTAATATTATTCTTTTTTCAAATATTTTTAAAAGTTTGAGTACTTCTTCTTCAGTTCTTTTTGTTTTATTTAAGATCTCTTCTTTATGTTCTTCTATTTCTGTAAAAATATACTCTGCTGTATACAAATGAAATCTTTCTTCAAATAAAAGAGTATAACTTGTGCCTTCTTTAATTAAGGCAGCAATTAATACATTTGCATCAACAACAAGATCCACATTTTCACTTTGCCTTATTTCTTAATTTACTACTAACTACTTTACTAATTTTTTTTCCTAAAATTAAGGCATCATTTTCAGTAATGGTACTATTTTTTTTAAATTTCCTTAAAAATTCCATATCTTCTATTTTTTCTGTAAAAGCTTGCCTAGCTACTGCACTCCAATTAATCTCAGGAAATATATCCATTCTTTTCTTAAGTTCTTCTGGAACTGCTAATGTCATAGTTGTCATTTTTACCTCCAATGTATAAATATGTATATTATGTGTAAATATATAAATCTACCTATGAAACTTTTTTATTAAAATATCAATTCACACAGACATTACAAAATCCTACAACTATTTATAAATAAATCAAGGATTTTAGACCAGTGTCATAATGAGTTAGAGAAAAGTTCTAACAAAAACTTTAAATATGTGAATACACATATATATTTGAGGTAACTAAAATGGGAAATATGACACTATCAATACCGGAAGAAGTACGCGAAGAAATGAAACAATTCTCAGAAGTAAAGTGGAGTGAAGTAGCGAGAAAAGCAATAGTAGAAAGATTAGAAAAACTAAAACTTGCAGAAAAATTAGCAAGTAAAAGTAAACTAACAAAAAGAGATATAGAAGACTTTAATAAAAAGATAAAAACCGAAGCAATGAAGAGGTTTATTAATGGACATAGTCATTGACTCTAATATTCTATTCTCAGCACTAATAAAAGATGCATTAACAAGAAAACTAATACTTGAATACGAAGGAATATTTTTATTCCCAAGTCAAATATTTATAGAATTTGAGAAATATAAAGATGAATTATTGATAAAATCAAAAATGAAAGTTAATGAGTTTAACGATTTGTTAAAATTGTTGCTTGAAAAAGTAAAAATAATTCCAAATGAAGTTTTGGATAATTATTCAGAAGAATCTTGGAAACTTATAGGAGAACATTCTCCAGAAGATATAATGTTTATAGCTTGTTGTTTGTCTTGCAAAGACAGCATTTTATGGTCTGATGATAAAAATTTAAAGAGACAAAATAAAGTAAAAGTATTGAATACACAAGAGATAATCATTATAATAGAAAATAATAAATTTAGTATTTAAATTTTGTATGATAAAGTAGCCGTAAATATAAGATATATTCTAAATTCTTTTCAATGCGGCATAATATTTATTATTTTTATAAATTAATAAAGTTGTATTTAAAAAATCTCTTGCTTCACATTTATCAAATTGATTAAGTGCTTCTTTTGCTTTTCTTGCATAATTTTCAGCTAAACTTTTTACTTTTCTTACCCCGCCTAATCTAACAAATGCAGATGTTACTTTTTTACATTCATCTAGTGAGGCATTAAGATTACCTTTTACTTTATTTACTGCTTCTATATCTGAAGTTCCTCCGTATTTCAAAACACAATAAGCTGGAAAAGTTAAACAACCATGTCTTAAATCACTATATTGATCTTGATAAACCTTACCAACACTTTTTGTAGTTTCTGGTAAATAATCGCCTAGATCGTTAATTATTTGTACTAAAGTTCCATAATATAATCCAAATTTTCCTAAAGCGTTAACTTGTTCAGATGGAGATCCAGCAATAATGCCCGCAATCTCAGAAATATATTGCATAAACTTTCCAGTTAATCCTTCACATCTTTTGAGATAAACTTCTAAATAACACTCTTCTATTTCTCTTAATTTATTTCCGTCTAAATATTGACCAATTCCACTTGTGAATTTGTTTATTTCACTTAGTTTCTTATCAACTGCAATAAATTGATCATAAGATAATTTATCAGAAACACTTCTCATTAAATCTTGAGCTAATTCTCTTTGAATCATTGAAACCATACATTCATTATTTCTTTGTTGCTTAGGTTTTTCACCACCTTTATCATCAAGAACATAATTTAAAACATAAGTAGATAAATTCAACATTTCTAATGCAGCTGCAACATTTTCATATTGTTTCCAATCTTTTCCTCCAGCCAATTCGTAAGCAAATCTAAGTAATGCAGGTCTTGATTTTGCTTTTCCACTACTTGCCCTTTTCTTTGGAAGTTCTAAAACTAAATCGTGTAAATCTCCTTGTAAATTTTGATCAATTGAATCCAAAATTATATTATCAGAAATATCTGAAGTTTCTTTCATTAATCTAAAGTAAAGATCTTTATTCATTTTTAGAGTCCCTACTTTTATAAATTTCAAATAAAATATCAGAAAGTTTAGATCTAGATTCGATAAATAAAGTTTTATCTCCCACAATTGGATCTTTTCTTAAGATTTTATAGGTATCACTATTTGAAGTTATTACTTTACTTAATCCTCCTTTAAGCATCCAATCTCTAAGCCAATCTGTTTCATTTTCTACATATGCTACAACTGGTTTTTCTGAATTAGAATACCATCCAATCTCCCAAGCGCAGTCTCTTCCATATGGGGCAAGTAAAAGACCCATATCTGATTCTTTCATTGCCTCTAAATCTTTCTCATAAACTGCCATCTCAAATTGTTTGTGATCTAAACTATAGGGATTATTCTCATGTGGTTTAAAAATTTCTATTCTGGAATCTAAAGAATCACAAATAGTATCATTCCATTTATGTGCATCTTGTGATATTCTAGCACTTAAGTATATTTTTAATTTTTCTTTCATTTTATCCTCATTTATTGCTATTAATAGGTAGTAATACTATAAGAAACATTTTAATTAAAATTAAGCTAAAATAGTAATATTTATATATTATATTACCTTTATTTCTTAATTATGGTAGAATTAGATATAAAAGATCGTAAAATCTTATATGAGATAGATACTAATAGTAGGCAACCTTATCATAAAATAGCAAAGAAAGTAGGATTAAGCAAAGATTCTATAACTTATAGAATAAATAAACTAAAAGAATCTGGGGTAATAAAAAAATTCCATACTTTAATTGATGTAGGTAAATTAGGATTTATTTCATTTAGACTTTATTTAAAACTACAAAATACAACTCCAGAAAAAGAAAATGAAATCATTGAATTTATTAAAAATAAAAATATAGTAACTTGGTCTGCTTCAATAGATGGGGATTATGATTTAGGAATGTGGATTTTAGTTAAGTCTGTAAAAGAAATGAATATATTTTGGAAAGAAGTTTTAAGAAAATATATTAATTTTATAGATAAAAGATGGCTCACTATATTTGCAAAAGTTTCATATTTTCCTAGGACATATTTTGTAGATAAAAAGCAGAATTTTGATGAATATGTATTTATTACAGAACCAGAAGAAGTAAAAATAGATGAAAAAGATATTGAAATATTAAAACTTCTTGCTCAAGATTCTAGAATATCTGTTTTAGATATATCTAAAAAATTAAAATTAACACCCAAAACAGTTTCATCTAGAATTACAGACTTAGAAAAAAGAAAAATAATTATCGGATATAGAACTATGTTTGATTTAGAAAAGTTAGGTTATCAATATTTTAAATTGCACATCAATTTACACAATGTTACAGAAGAAAGAGAGAAAAAGTTTAGAGCTTTTGTAAAACAACATCCAAATATTATTTATGATAATGAAGTTTTAGGTGGAGATGATTTTGAAATAGAAATACAGATAGGAACTTTACCTGAATTTCGAGCAGTTATTGATGATCTAAAAAAACAATTTTCAGATATAATAAAAGAATACAAACATATAACAATTTACAAAGAACATAAGTTTGTTTTCTTCCCCCTTTAGAGTCAAACAGCACCAGTATCATAAAATCCGGCACTAAATTTAAATACTTTTATCGCTATAAATAGTATATACTTAAAACACAATGATTAGACTAAAACTAAAAGTCTGATACTGAGGCCTTAAGTAAAATGGCACTGGCACTTTTTAGGACTAAAGCCAAACAATATAGAAACATTGTATAAACATAAAATAATACAAATAAAGATTTGCGAGAATTTGACGGCGTAAATTCTAAGCATTTAATTCCTTTATAAAATTAACTTCAAGATTATTAGAGTAAATAAATAGGTGACTACATTTTCTAGTTTTTTATTTATAGGGTGATACAGAAGATTAATAAAATTTATTATAATAATTAATCTATGAAAACATCAGAAAATTATATTAAATTTGTTTATTATATATGGTCTAAATTTTATGATTCTTTTATAGATAAACCATTTGAATTTAACAGAAATAAAGTAATTAAGAAATTAAATATTAAAAAAGGAAATAAAATCCTAGAAATAGGAGTAGGCACAGGTTTAAACATTCCTTATTATCCAAAAAATTGTTTTGTTATAGGTATAGATATATCTAAATCTATGTTAGAAAAAGCAAAAAATAAAAAATCAAAATGTAAAATTCAATTAAAAATTGAAAATGCAGAAAAGACAAGTTATCAAAATAATTCCTTTGATAAAGTAATAGCAACTTATGTAATAAGAGTAACTCCAAATATAAAAAAAGTTCTAAATGAAATTTCTAGAGTAATAAAAAATAATGAAATTTTTGTCATTGTTGATGAATTTAAAACTAATAATAAAATACTAAATCTATTAGATTATATAAAAGTATTTTTAGGTTGGGGTAGAGACTATAAAATTGAAGAATTAATAAAAAATACTCCTTGGAAAATAATATTTAATAAAAAATTAAAAGCACCATTAAACACTAGATTAGTTATTCTAAAAAATATTAAATAGTCACCGCCCCAAATACAATCTCTCAGCTAAAAACTTAGGTAAACCAGCCTGAATTATTTTCTTAGCAGCAGTATCAATATCATATTCAACAGTTTCTAAAGTCACAAAATTAATATCATCTAAATCAAGTATAGCATATTGTGCTTTAGTATTATTATTTCTAGGTTGTCCAACAGATCCAGGATTTAAAAAAACTTTTAATTCAAATCTTTTTATATCTGGTATATGTGTATGCCCAACAGCAACAACATCAAATTTTTGTAATTCTAATAAATCTTTAATCTTATCTTCATCAGTATTAGCTTCTATAAATTCATAAAGATGTCCGCTAGGACTTCCATAAACACCTAGAAAATTATTTTTATTTTTTAATTCTATAGTTTCAGGTAAATCAATTAAAAATTTCTTATTCACCTCACTTAAAACTTTATTAGTAAATTTTAATGCTTCTTGAGCTTTATCATTGAAAAAATCTAATTTTTCTAAAGTCACAGAATTTAGATCATGACTACCTTTTATACATTCAACATTATTTTTTATCAATAATTCAATACACTCATTTGGAGAAGCACCATATCCTACAATATCACCTAAACAAATTATCTTATCAATACTTTTAGTTTTAATATGATTTAGTACTGCTTCTAAAGCTTCTAAATTACTATGTATATCTGAAATTATAGCTATTTTCATTATAGATTAATTAAAAATAAACTATATAAGTCTTTTTAACTCAATTCTAAAAATCTTGAAAATTATCATCAAGTATATATTCATCTAGATTATCTTCTAAGACAATTCTAGCTTCTTCACTTAGTTTACATTCTTGACACATAATATATTTCATTAATTCAATATCTCTTTTTAGAATTTTTATATATTCATACATTACTATTATATCTTCTCTCATAGAATAAACTAAGAAATTAATCTTTATATTGTTTATTAAGAATTTTTTGAAAGATTTTTATAAATTCTACCGAAAACCATATAAAATAGTAATTCAATAAGATATTATGACTGATACAGAGATAAAAAATATACATGAAGATTTAGAATTATTAAAAAGAGATATGGCTGTAATAAAACACATTCTATCAGAAGAAGGAGAATTAACTCCTCAAGCTAAAAAAAGATTAGAAAAAGCTAGAAAAACCTCTATCAATGAATATATATCAAATGATGAATTAAAGAAAAAACTTCTAAAATGAGTTTTGATATAAAATGGAATCCAAATGCTTCTAAGAATTTAGAAAAATTACCAAAAGATTTAATCCTAAGAGTTTTTAAAAAATTAGATCAAATTAAAGAAGATCCATTTCGTTATCTTGAAAGTTTTCAAAATTCTAATTTATATAAATTAAGAATTGGAGATTACAGGGCACTAATAGATATAGCTTTTGAAGACAAAATATTATTAATTCAAGTTTTTGATAAGAGGGGAAGAGTTTACAAATAATTATTAATTAATCTTTGAAAGATCTCTAATTTTTACAGAATTCCTGCAGTTTTTAGAACAAGAATTATACCATTCTTGCTTGCATTCATCACAGCAAATAAATAATTTATCACATTTTATATTTGCACAATTTGTATATTCTCCGCAAGGTTTATGACATTTTTCACAAATACTTATTTCTTTATTTCCAGTTTCAACACTTAATCTAGCATCAAAAGTAAAACATCTTCCTTCAAAATAAGTTCCAGGATATTGATTAATATAATTTATAATTCCACCATCAACTTGAGAAACATCTTTAAAACCCTTTTTAATTAATAAAGCAGAAGCTTTCTCACATCTTATTCCTCCAGTACAATATAAAACAACTTTTTTATTTTTATATTTAGATATTTTAGGAACTACTTTTTTAAAATCTCTAAAAATATCAATATTAGGAGTGATTGCATTCTTAAATTTACCAATTTTACTTTCATAATTATTTCTTGCATCTATAATTACAAAATCTTCTTTTTTATCATACATTTTTTTTAATTCTTTAGGAGATAAATGATGGCCAGTTTTAGTAGGGTCAACATTGAAATTAGAAGTTACAATTTCTTTTCTTATTCTAACAATTGTTTTTCTAAAAGGATGATAATTGCTTTCTGTATCTTTAAATTTTATATCAGAAAATTCTTTATATGACTTTAACTTTTTCTTATATTCTTTTATTTGTTCTTTATTTCCAGAAATACTTCCATTTATTCCTTCATTTCCAATTAATACTTTACCTTTTATTCCTATTTTATTGCAAAAATCTAAATGTTCTTTCTGAAAGATTTCTAAATTATATAAATTAACATACTTGTAAAAGCTTGTAACTATTAGTTTTTCCATAGAAATTAACTTAGAATAATATTTATTAAACTTTACTATTCTATTAATTAAATGATAGACCTAGAAACCAGATTAATTATTAAAAAAAATATTAAAGCTATTAATAAATTTCAATATAGATTTATAACTACTTTCTATGCTATGGGCTTTTTAATACCATATTTAGTACCATACAGCATTAGAGAAATAAAAGAAACAAATGTTAAAGATAAAAAGTTTACAAATGCAGAAAATATTGGAGCTTATTCTGGTTTGTTATCTGGTTTAGGAGCAATAATAATTCAAGGATATTTATACAATGAATATGGAATAGAAAGAGAGAATTATTGGCTATTAGCTATACCTGTAATAACAAACCTAGCATCAGGAATTAAGGAATATAAAAGAAAAAATGGAATTTAAAGAATTAGAAGAAAATAAACACGAAATGAATATAAGTAAAGATTCTATAGAATATATGCTTAAAATAATTAAAGAAAATAATTTAAAAAAAATCTTAGAAATAGGCTGCTTTAATGGTTATTCAGCATTAAACTTCTCAACAGTTTCTAATAAAGTAAAGACTATTGAAATAGATAAAAGAGCAATTGAAATAGCTAAAAGTAATTTTAACAAATACAAAGTAAAAAATATAGAAATATTAGAAGGAGATGCTTTAGAAGTTTTAAAAAATTTAAATGAGAAATTTGATTTAATATTTATAGACGCAATGAAAAGACAGTACAAAGAATACTTAATATTAAGCTTAAAATTAATAGATAAAGGATTTATTTACGCTGATAATACAATTTCACATAAAGATAATATGAAAGATTTTATTCAATACTTAAATAATTCAAAATTAAACTGGAAAGAATTAAACATAGGAAAAGGATTAATAGAAATAAAAATTAATCCATAAATCTTCCCCAACCCCAACCTCTAACTTTCTTAAACAAAGCCCTAATCTTATGAGGATCAGCATCACAATGAAAACATTTTTTAGGTTCATCATCTGATTCCATTATAAATCTACATACAGTGCATTTCCACCTATCCATAATTTATATTTTATTTGTCAACTTTAAAAATCTTTCATAAATTTCTTAGAAAAGTTTAAATATTACTATGTATTACTTAGTATTACTATGGAAACAATAAGTATAAAATTAGATAAAAGTTTAGCAAATAAAATAGATTTTACATTATTTAAACACAAATATACTACAAAGACTGAATTTATAAGAGAAGCCATAAGGGATAAAATAAAAGAATTGGAAAGAGAAGAACTAATAATGAAAACTTATGGGGCTTCTAAAAGAAAAACTACAGATGAACAAATCCATATAGCAGGTGAAAAAGCATTCAAAGAATTAGAAAGAAAATTCAATAAGCTCTAAAGGTCTTTTTATATTAATTAAATATTTTAATAATTGAAAATGTGCATCATGGGAAACAAGTATGGATTCATTATCTCTTGATAATATTGCGTGTAAAGCATCTTTTCTTGGAATTTTTAGATATTTAACTAATCTATTAGCTTCATCTATTTGGTTTTTATTAATATGAACTTTTATAGTGTTAAAAAATATTCTAAATATAGAATTAACCTCTTTATAAGAATAACCTAATCGTTTAAGTTCTATAATGTGTAAATCAGAATATATTGCAAGATCTTTGTCATGATTTATCTTATTAATTAATATTAAAGCTATTTCTCCATTTGTTCCCCTTTTCTCATAATAATCTATTAATATGCAAGTATCTAAATAATATTTAGTCATTAATTAAAATTATTCTAAAAGTTTAAATTTTAATCTTAGAAATTTCCAGAAATCTTTCAAGTTTACTGTAATTTCTTAACTATATCTTTAATATCTAATAATTCTTCTTTACCAGATTTCATATCTCTTAATTTAAATTTATTTTTCTTAACTTCATCTTCTCCAACAAATACAACATAAGGAATTCCATAAGTATTAGCATAATCTAAATTTTTAGAAATACTTCTATCCATTAAATCCATATCTGAATTAATACTATTATTTCTTAATTCTTGAACTATTTCACTAGCTTTTTCAGTTTGTTTTATAGGAATAACATAAACTTTAGTTAAAGTTTTACCTTCTGCTTTCATTAAAAGTTCTATTCTATCTAAACCAAAAGATATTCCAACAGCAGGATATTTTTGCCCATTTTGTAAAAAATCTCCAATCATATTATCATATCTTCCACCACTTGCAACTGTAACTTTCATTTCAGAATTTTTTAATTTAACTTCAAATATAGATCCAGTATAATAAGATAAACCTCTAGCTAAACTTAAATCAAATTCAATTTGAGGAGCATATTTAATTAATTCTTCAAATTCTTTTATACCTTGATTATCTTTAATAAATTTTTTAATAGAATTTAATTTTTCTTTATTATTTCCTTTAACATCCATTAATTTAACTAGTTTATCAATTTGTTCTAAAGATAGTTTCTTTTCTTTTAATTCTTTTTTTAAACCTTCAATACCAATCTTCTCAAGTTTATCTATAACTAAAATAACAGAATCTCTAAGTTCATTAGGAATATTAGAATAATCCATAATTCCATCTAAAATTTTTCTATTATTTACCTTTATCACAATATCTAAATTTAATTCTTTAAAAACTGTTGAAAATAAGTTAACACATTCAGCATCAACTAAAATAGAAGAACTTCCTACTATATCTGCATCACATTGCCAAAATTCTCTAAACCTAACAGTAGAAATTGGCCCATCTCTAAAAACTTTACCAATTTCATATCTTTTAAAAGGCAATTTAACTTGAGGATTTAAAGCAACATATAATGATAAAGGCACAGTTAAATCATATCTTAAAGCTAAATCTCTATCACCTTGATCTTTTAATTTAAAAGTTTCTTTTAATATTTCTGCTCCACCTGCATATTTACTAGCTAAAACATCAAATCTTTGTAAAGTGGGTGTTTCTAAAGGACTATAACCATATAATTCAAAAGTTTTTGTAATTAAAGAAATAATTCTATTTCTAATTAACTTTAATTCAGGTTCTATGTTTTTTGTTCCTTTTGCTAATTCTATATTTGTCATTTTAATTCCTCCGCATAAATCTCTTATATTGAAAATCGAAGTTTAATAAAATGGAGCGGGTAGGGAGACTACCGATAAAGATCAACAGGACCTTTACTATCGGACTCCCGTCACAGGATAACTGTTTCATGATAGAATCCACACTCGGGAAGATCAAAGATCTTTGTCCCGTATTCTACCACTAAACTATACCCGCCATTCCCACTTTATCTCGATTTGAGACTATTAATTGATTTATAAATTTATTATAATATCTAGAATTTATATTAGTTTTTAAATTATTAAAAGAAGTTCTTTCAATGTTGATGAATACAACCACTTGCCATTTGTGACATAATAATGAATCTTAAGTTATTTATATAATTACCGTTTTATTCTAGATAATCTTCTAAGAACAGTTTTAGTTTCTACAGGCCTATCATTTATTTTTACAACATTTAAACCAAGACTTCCTACATAGCCTAAAAATACATCTCGAGAATGAACAAAATTAGAATGAACACTAAATTTATGAGCATTTTCTGCCATTCTTGGATTATTATATAAATAAAAATATAACATTTTATCTTGATCACTAATAAAAGAATAAATAGGTTTATCATGATTATTTTTTTTCTTTTTAAATTCAGGAACAAAACTTTTTGCATATTCATAAAGATTATTTGCTATAACTTTAGCAGGAATTCTTTTATCAAAATCTAAGTCTAAAACAGTCTCTCCATCAGCATATGATAATTTAGGAACACGAAAGAATAATCCAGTTTCTAAATTTCTATGAACTAAAGCAATAACAGGACCCCAAACATTTCTAGTATAGTGAGAAATACTTGCACTAGAAATATTTACATCTTCAATTACATTATTTAAACTAGCTAAAGCAGTTTTCATAATAAATTATTAGAAATAGAACTTATATACTTTATTATTTAAATATTTTATAAATTCTAAACTAAAAATAATTTTAAATGGGTGATTTTATAAACTTATAATGAATAATATAATTATGAATAAATTAAAAAAAGAATTATCATCAAAACAATGTGAACAACTAATTATGACATTAAAAGATCGTTTTGAAAAAAATATTAATAGGCATAAAGGTTTTGAATGGGCTAAAGTACAAGCAAAATTAGAAGCCAATACTAAAAAATTATGGTCACTCAATGAAATGGAAAAAACAGGTGGTGAACCAGATGTTGTTGCTTATGATAAAAAAACAAATGAATATATTTTTTATGATTGTTCACCTGAAACTCCTAAAGGACGTATAAGTCTTTGTTATGATAATGAAGCTTTAAATTCAAGGAAAGAACATAAACCTAAAAACAATGCACTTGATGTCGCAGAAGCAATTGGCATTGAAATTCTATCAGAAGAACAATATAAAGATTTACAGAAACTTGGAAATTTTGATATGAAGACTTCAAGTTGGATAAAAACACCCGATGATATTAGAAAACTTGGTGGTGCAATATTTTGTGATCGTCGTTACAACACTGTTTTTGTTTATCACAATGGTGCAAAATCTTATTATGCTGTTAGGGGTTTTCGTGGATCACTAAGAGTTTAAAATTCCATATAATTTTCTTGTATATAATAAAGATTTAGTTTAAACTTTTATTTTTTTTCTTGTAAAGAAACACTAGAACTTCTAGCACTTACACCTCTGCCTAATAAAACATATTTTACTATAGCAGGAGGTAAATGCATTCTACCTAATATTTGTATTTTTCCTTCTATTCTATATGATATCACCTTTTCTTCGCCAGGTCTTAAATTAGTAAAATCCCATACCATAACAGTTCCTTCTGGAGCTGCTTTTACATGAGATGGTTTATATGTACTATGTTGTGTTGGTGCTTTAATAGCATTTGGAACTCTATCAACTATCCTAACATTATTTGCAGTTAAACCCCCTCTATTTCTAACATTTAAAACTACTTTCATAACTTTAATGCTGCCTGCTTCAGTATGCATTGCAAAAACTCTTTTTACTATAACCACTGCATTTCTTTGTCTAATTATATACCAAACAAAGCCAGCCAATATTATTATTATTAAAACAATTATTGGCATCCTATAATTAACAGAATAACTAACACTAGTACTTGTTTGTGGATTTACATTTAGATCCCATTGTACTAAATAACCTTGATCTGTTTTTTCTACTTTTGTAGGTTCAGGGTTAAAAGATGCAAATTTATATGAAAACCATCCAAAAGTTCTTTGAGCATTTTGACTTACTTGAGTATTTCCAGAATTTGAAAATGTTAATGTTTCTCCAGTTTTTAAAAATCCTGTATGAGGAACTGAAACTTCTTTTAATTCTTGATATTCTTTAACAACATAAGGAAGTTCTTTATCTAGCATTAAATTTCCATTTAATGTAATCTTAACTTTTGCAACATAATCTCCTTTTAATGTATCAGGATCTACTTTTACTGGGAATTCTAAATTTAAACTCTCTCTACCATTTAAGTTTATTTTTTTACTAAATGAAAATTGCTGACCATTTAATTCTAAATTTAATCCATTTAAACTAACTTGATGTAGATTTTTAACATTTAATCTCAATGTCATTCCTCTTTTAGGATCAATAGAAGGAACACCATCAGAAAAACTTGAATCTACAACTTCACCATAATTTAAAACTTGAGCAGTTAATAATTTTTCAATTGAAGTTAATGGTGTTTCTAAAATTAATTTTACAGCATAATTTCCAGGAAGAATTTTAGCTGCTGACAAAGGCTTAAATGAGATTTTATAATCTTTTTTCTCACCTTTGAATAAAGTAATAGAATTTCCTTCTTGATCTAATAACCAATTTAGATCTGGTGATCTTAATTTAATACTTAATGTTGAATCTTCATTATTTTCTAAATGAAGCATATAACTTACTTGTTCACCAGGAAGAGCTTCATTTAAAACATTATCATAAGTTACTTTTAATGCAGAAACTGAAGCTATAGTTAATAAAAAAACTACTAATAATAGAAAACCTCTTTTCATAACTTTTTAAATATCACAACCAATATATAAATATTTCTAAAAAATTTTACATAAAAGAATTATTCAAAGATATCTAACTATAGCATCTTCTCTAATTTTTGCTAATTCAACTTGTATAAAAACTAAAATCTTATTAGCTAATTCTAATCTAATATCATTGGCATCAAATTTAGCCCCAGTAAAAAAAGAAATAACTCCAGATTTTTTACTTCCTATCTTACTAAATTCATAAATAAAATCAATTTTTTTCTCAATACTCATTGGTTTTTTATTAGCAGGTCGTAATAATAATGTTGGAGTAATTTCAACTCTTAAATCTCCCTCATTAGATTTAGATCTTAATAATTGGGGAACTACTGGTTTAACATCAATATCAAATTCTGCAATAGAAAGATTTACACTTCTATGATCTCCTTCTTTAACAAAAATACTTTTAACTTCTAGACAAGTATTAAAAAAATCTCTTATTCTAACATTTTTAAGTTCAAATTGTTTGTCTTTAGGATATATCTTTTGAAGTTGTTGAATAACATGCACAAATACTAATTTTAATTCTTCTTTTTTATCTACAGTAGAATCTTGTTGAGCTACAGTTTGAACCATAATAACATAGAATTAATCTTCTATAAAAATCTATCTAATCTCTCAATAATAACTAATATTTTTCTTGTTATCAAAGATATAAATTTGCAGATATTTTTAATTAATCTCTCTTGAACCTGTCTTTCTGTAATTACATTATATTCTTATTTCCTATTATAGAAACTGCCCAAGATGTTTGATCTTCAATAAAATTTCCCAATTTCTTAATTAATCTTTCTTGAATATCTTTTATTGTAAACTTAACTATTTTCCAGCTTCTTCTTCCAACTAAGTTTATTTCAAAATATAATAGTTTATCACCTATTTCTTTATTCATATCATTATCTATAAAAATTGGCAAATCTAATTTTTCATCTAAAACTTTCTCAATATTAGGAACAGATAAAATAAAACTTATAATTCTTTTATTAGTTTTACGTTTATCATAAGCAATAATTTTTGCTATTTTAGAATTTCTTCCATAATTATTCATATCTAATCTAAATTCTACAAAACAATAGCTTTCATCTCTTTTAAATTCATAATTTAATTTTTCTATTACTGAAAATAAAATAGTCTTTAATTCATCTTTCCAAGTTTCAAGTAAAGCTTCTATTCTTGATTCAATATTAAAATGTAAATCTTTTGCTTCTAAATCTAGAACTTTAGTCATAATAAATAAAAATCAATGTATTATATAAAATTAATTATTCCATCTTTTTCTAGGAGCATGAGAACTACTTCTGCTTCTATTATCTCTATCCCTTGGATCTCTACGATCTCCTCTAGAATCTCCACCACGTGAACCCCTATATCCTTCTCTAGAACCATGTTCTCTATAAGAAGTTCCACTATGTCTTCTCTGATCATTAAATCTTTCAAATTTTATATTTTCTAATTGAGGAATTTCTTCTTTATGAATTTGAAGTGTTCTATCACTTAATACTCTTCTAAAGTTTTCATGATCTCTTTCAGTTAATAATGTAACAGCATCTCCTTCATTTCCTGCTCTAGCAGTTCTTCCTATTCTATGAATATAATCTTCTGATGTCTTAGGAACATCATAATTGTAAACATGAGAAACATTCTTTATGTCTAAACCTCTTGCAGCCACATCAGTTGCAACTAAAACTGCACCCTTTTTACCTTTTAATATTTCAATGGCATGTAATCTTCTATTTTGAGTTAATCCACCATGTATTGCAATAGCATTAATCTTTTGCGCATTTAAATTAGTACTTAACAAATCAACTTCTCTTCTTGTTCCACAAAATACTATTGCTAATCCTTCTGGATTTTTATTAATTAAATGTACAAGTAAAGAAAATTTTATATTTGATTTTAAATCATAATAAACTTGTTTTAATAATTTTTTATCAACATGTATCTGGCTTTTAATTGTTATAGGTGATTTCAAATGTTTTTTAATTAAGTGATTTACACCTGAAGGCAAAGTAGCACTAAACAATAAAGTTTGTCTATTTTCAGAAATATTTTTCATAATTTTTTCAACATCATCAATAAAACCCATTTCAAACATTTTATCAGCTTCATCTAAAACAAAGAATTTAACATTTCTAAGATCTATTGTTCTTCTATTAATATGATCTAAAATTCTACCAGGAGTACCAATAACAATATCTGCTCTTTTCAAATGGTCTATTTGTGGTTCAATACCAACACCACCATAAACACTTGTAATTCTAAATTCTAAATGTCTAGAAAAACTTCTAATTGCATCTGTTACTTGACAGCATAATTCTCTAGTCGGAGTTAATACTAAAGCTTGAATGCCTTTATGTCCTTCTATCTTTTCTAAAATAGGAACACCAAAAGCAGCTGTTTTACCAGAGCCAGTACTAGACTGTCCAAAAATATCTTTTCCTTTTAAAATTTCAGGAATGCATTTCTCTTGTATCTCTGTTAAATCAGTAAAACCAAGTTCATTTATTGCCTTTGTAATACTATGTTTTAAATTTAAATCTTCAATTTTCATTTTAGTTCATTTAAAGATGTACGAATAAGCCTTATAGCATTTTACGTAAGAAACAGATATTAGAATCAGCTATAAGCTAATGGCCTAAAACTATTTCTTTGCCATCTATAAATTAAAATAATTATAGTATCTTTATAAACCTAACTATTCTTATTCCTATTAAATAAAACACATATAGAAATAGATTTAAAGTTGTTATTCTATAATATTATTAAGTTGAATAAATTATTAATTGCAGGAATAGATCCAGGTACAGTTGGTGCATATGCTATTTTAGATCTTGAAGGAAATTTAATTGCTATTGATTCTGGAAGATCTTTTAATTTAAGTAAAATATCCTTAGAGATGGTTAAATATGGAAAAGTTTTCTTAATAGGTTGTGATGTTTATCAATGCCCAAGTCTAACAAAGAAATTAGCTAGCAGCATTGGAGCTAAAGTAATTACACCAGATCATGATTTAAAATACTTAGAGAAAATAAAGATCGTTGGTAATTTTTTAAAATCTAAAAAAGATTTTATTGATCTAAAAAATAAACATGAAAAAGATGCTTTAGCAGCAGCACTATACGGATTAAAAAGAGTTAATGGTTTAATTAAAAGAATTGATGATCATTTAAAAGAAAATAATAAAAGACATTTATTTGAACAAGTAAAAAGAAAAGTTCTCTTAGAAGATAAACCAATAGTAGAAGCTGTAAGAATGTTAAGTTAATTATTTTTTACTATAAATAACTATTAAATAAATAACAGCAGCCAATATCATTATTATCAATGAATTTCTTAAACCAAAAATATAAGCTAAAGCCCAGCCAATTAAACTACCAACAAATCCAATCAATAAATTTTTTAATCCAGATTTCATAGAATTATATTATTCTAGAAATATATAAAATATTGTATTTAAAGATTAACTTTACTTATATGTCCTTCTTTATTTATTCTAATTATATTATCAGCAAAACTTTCTATTTTAGATTCATGACTGACAATAATTACTTGTTTCATGTTTAACTCTTCTAAAACATATCTTATTTTATCTAATTGTTCAGAACTAAATCCATCTGTTGGTTCATCTAGTATAATTAAATCTTTAGTATTTATAGAAGACATAACAGTATTTATTACTTGATTCAATCCTAATCTATAAGCTAAAGCACAAGCAGTTTTCTCCCCACCACTTAAATTTTCATATTCAATATCATGTCCATTTTGTTCTATTATTGGAGTAAATTCTTCATCTAATCTAACTTTTATTAAATCACTATTAATCAACATTGAAAACCATTTCTGAAATAAACTATTAAAATCTCCATGAACTTTTAACATTATTTTTCTTTCTATTAATTCAGTTAAATTAATAAAAAAACTTTCAAAAAAATCTTGTAATTTTATATAATATTCTAATTTTTCTTTAGCTTTTTCTTTTATTTCTAATTCTTTTTTAATTTCTAAGATATCTCTATTTATAATTTCTTGATCTTTATTTAAAACTGCAATATTCATTTCTAATTTTTTAAGTTCTTCTAATAAAATATCTAATTCTTTCTTAATTATTTGATAATTTAATTCTAAATCTTTTAATTTAGTAATTTTATCCTCAAGTAAATCCCTA